>DASSQF010000186.1:0-3626 GCA_035702685.1 Propionibacteriaceae bacterium | reverse complement strand
GCGGCGGAGCTCGGGGACGCCGTGGACGCGGCTGCCCTGCACGACCAGGTCCTTCGCCGCGACAAGGACGACTCCAGGCTCGTGAACTTCACCGACGCGGCGCCGGGGGTCACCGTCATCGACTCGACCGACCTCACCATCGAGGAGGTCGTGGGGCGCATCGTCGGGCTCGCCCGAGAGGCAGGACTCGCATGACACCGAGGCACTGGATGGTGGTGATCGGCTCCGGGCTGCTCATGTCCCTCAACGTGCTGACGTTCCTCGGCATGGGTCTGCTGCTGCCGCCCATGGCGAGGACGCTCGACGTCACGCTCGGCGCGGTCATGGTGTTCACGTCGATCAACGCCCTCTCGGGCGCGGTGGTGATGTCGGTCGCCGGGCCCTACCTCATCCGCCGCCTCGGCGTCCGGCGCCTCATCATCCTCACGGGCGTGCTCAGCGGAGTGGCGCTGTTCTGCGTCTCGTACGTGACCGGACTGCCCGGCCTGTACGTGGCGGCGTTCGCCGCCGGCTGCCTCATGCCCCTGTCCACCCAGATGGGCGGCGCGGTCCTCATCAACGAGTGGTTCATGACGCGCCGCGGCACCATGCTCGGCATCGTCATGTCGACGGCCAGCCTCGGCGGCGTCCTGGCGGGCACGGTCCTGCCGAGCGTCGTGACGTCCGGCGGCTGGGAGCTCGGGTTCCGGCTGGTCGGCATCACGAACCTGGTCGTGTGCACGGTCACCGGCGTCTTCCTCGTCCGCGGCCGTCCTGCGTACGTGAACCTGCGTGCGTACGGTGCGGCCGCCGATGACGCGGCGCACGCCGAGGTCGGCCGTACCCGCGGGTCCGCAGCGGCCGCGTTCCGCAGCCCCCAGTTCGTCGCCCTCACGACGGGACTCATCCTGTTCAGCACCCTCATGGCGATGCAGCAGCACTTCCCGCCGCTCATGCGCGAGCACGGGCTCGACGTCGAGGCGGCAGGCACGTTGCTCGCCGTCCTGTCGGTCGCGAACGTGGCGGCGACGCTGCTCTTCGGCGCGCTCAACGACCGCGTGGGACCGCTCCGCTCGGCGATCCTCGCCTGGGCGCTGCTCATCGTGTCGCTCACCGTCTTCGTGCTGACGAGCGGGTACGTGCCGCAGGCGGTCGCGATCGTCGTCTACTCGGTCCCCGCCATCGCCTCGCCGATCATCACTCCGATCGTCTACCGGCACACGTTCGGCGACCGTCACCTCGTCGCGCTCCTCGGCGTCGGCATCGCGACGATGCCCACCGGAGTGGCCATCGGGGCTCCGCTCTGGGGGATGGTCAAGGACTCGACGGGTTCGTACACCCTCGGCATCTGGACGGCCATGGCGCTGACCCTGGTCTCATTGGGCCTCATCGCGTACGCCCTCGTCACCGGCCCTCGTCGCTGGATCGAGAAGCCCGGAACGGAGCAGGTGACGGTCGGGAGCACGTAGTCCCGAGCTCGACCAGGTCCGGCGGTAGTCGCCGGCATGTGCCGCGAGCGGGATCGGAGCGAGCTGACGCGTGGTGACGTGGGGAGTCCGGTCCGGGCCACGAGCCCGTGCTCCGAAGTGGTCGCCATTCCGCCGTCCGTGACGCGTGTCGGCCGAGCGTCCTCCGAAGTTGTCGCCATTCGGCCGATTCGGGGCCGTTTGGCGACCACTTCGGAGGACGGTAGAGGCGGGCTCCCTCGTACATCCGGAATGGCGACGACATCGGAGGATGAGGTCCGGGGCACTGTCGGAAACGGTCCCGCGGCGTCCACTCATCGACAGCAGGGCCCTGGTCGCCCGGCGAAGTGTCGGCGTCCCGGTACGATGAGCAGTCGCGCCGCGCTCTGCGGCGTCGCACCTGATCGAGGAGTCACCCGTGTCCGAGCCCGCCGCCGAGCGTGTCGCCGAGCCCGTGTCCCGGCCCGTGCTGGCCGTCGTGGGCAGGCCGAACGTCGGCAAGTCCACGCTCGTGAACCGCTTCCTGGGGCGCCGCGAGGCGGTCGTCCAGGACATCCCCGGTGTGACGCGCGACAGGGTCTCGTACGACGCCGAGTGGTCGGGCCGGGAGTTCGTCGTCGTCGACACGGGCGGCTGGGTCTCCGACGCGCAGGGCATCGTGGGCCAGATCGCCGAGCAGGCAGAGCTGGCCATCGCCGCCGCGGACGCTGTGCTGTTCGTGGTCGACGCCACGGTCGGGACGACCGACGAGGACGAAGCCGTCGTCCAGGTCCTGAGGCGCAGCAAGAAGCCGGTCGTCCTGGCCGCGAACAAGGTCGACGACACCAGGACTGAGGCCGAGGCCGCGCTCATGTGGAACCTCGGCCTCGGCGAGCCGCACCCTGTGTCCGCGCTGCACGGCAGGGGAGCGGGGGACCTGCTCGACGCCGTCCTCGAGGTGCTGCCGAAGAGCGAGGGGGAGTACGTCCCGGTGGCCGGTCCCCGCCGCATCGCGATCGTCGGCAAGCCGAACGCCGGCAAGTCGTCGCTTCTCAACAAGCTGTCGGGCCAGGTACGGTCCGTGGTCGACTCCGTCGCGGGCACCACGGTCGACCCGGTGGACGAGCTCGTCCAGCTCGACGACGTCACGTACCAGTTCGTCGACACCGCGGGCATCCGCCGGCGCGTCAAGGAGGCGAGCGGGCACGAGTACTACGCGTTCCTGCGCACTCAGACCGCGATCGAGCGGGCCGAGGTGTGCATCGTCGTCATCGACGCGTCGGAGCCCGTCACGGAGCAGGACCTTCGGATCCTCGACATGGTCGAGGAGGCCGGACGGGCGATGGTCATCGCGTACAACAAGTGGGATCTCACCGACGAGGAGCGCCGCCGCTACCTGACCCGGGAGATCGAGCGCGACCTCGGCCACGTGATCTGGGCGCCGACCGTCAACATCTCCGCGCTCACGGGCCGCAACGTGGCGAAGCTCGGCACGGCGATCGGCGAGGCTTTGGAGGGCTGGGAGACCCGCATCTCCACGGGCAAGCTCAACGCGTTCCTGGGCAAGGTCGCGGCCGCGCACCCGCACCCGGTACGCGGCGGCAAGCAGCCACGCATCCTGTTCGGGACCCAGGCGCACAGCTGCCCGCCGACGTTCGCGCTGTTCACGAGCGGGCAGTTCGACCCGCAGTACGTGCGCTTCATCGAGCGCCGGCTCCGTGAGGACTTCGGGTTCCGTGGCACGCCGGTGCATGTCGAGGTACGGGCGCGGGAGAAGCGCTCGAGCTGAGGCCGCTGTCCGGGCGCCGACGCGCCGACGAGGGGTGAAAACTCTCTAAGCCGCGCACGGACGGGTGCCTGTCCCCCTAGAGTTCATGCGGGGGGAAAGTGCAGTGCTTAGGGCTCTTGTTTGCGTGCCGCGAACACGAGGGAACCGTCAGCGCCTGGCAGGCGACGGGTGTCCCGCATGACGCGCACCGGGAATGACGTGAGGTCGGGACGCGGCGTGGTCCCGTGGTTCGGCCGGCTGCCGTGGGCGGCCAAGGCAGGGCTTGCCCTGGCGGTCTTCGTGACGATGTCGGCCGGGGTGCTCGTCGGCGTGCCGCCGTCGCGGATCCCGTGGTTCGCTCCGACGGTGTCGCCGCCCGCCACCATGCAGACGCCCGTCGCCGTGAGGCCGTCGGTGGTGCAGGCCGCGACTCC
>DASSQF010000185.1:0-19414 GCA_035702685.1 Propionibacteriaceae bacterium | reverse complement strand
GGCGAGGAGCCGCGGCGCCGCGGCCAGCGCCTGCTCCACGAACCGTCCCGGCACGGCGTCGCGGGGCAGCGCGCGGAGGTCCTCGAGCCATCCCGCGACGAGAGTCCTCAGGTCTGTCAGCCTGGGCGTCGGGGGCCGGTGGAGGAGTCCGTACAGCCCTCCGACGACATCGCACGCCTCGAGGACGTCGACGCCGGTGAGATCCTCGGGGTCGAGCCGCTCGAGCAGGAGGGCGCTGCGGCGCGGGTCCGCGCGCCACAGCTCGACCGCACCCCTGCCGCCCCACAGCTGCAGCGCGAGGGGCTCGCCCGTGCCGTCGGCGTGGGGGAAGCCGATCTTCAGCATCCCCTGCTGCCCCTCGCGGGTGAGGACCGGCAGCACGAGTCCCGACCGTCCGTACGCGGGACTCCCGTCGTAGGCGAGGTCCCACTCGTCCGTGAGCTCGTCCGCCAGGCGGGGCAGCCGCCGCAGGTAGGACGCCCACTCCTCGCTCGTACCCGCCTGGGCGACGAACGCCGGGGGGAGTCCGTACGGCAGCTTCACGCGCGCACGCTCCGCACGTCTCCGGGGAGCAGGCGCGAGGTCACGCCAGGCTGACCCGCGCCTTGACGATGCCCGCGAGCTCCTCGCAGACCTCCTGGGCCTCGTCGAAGGTCGGCGCCTCGACCATGACGCGGACGACCGGCTCGGTCCCGGACGGCCGGAGCAGGACGCGCCCGGTGTCGCCCAGCCGCTTCGTGGCGGCGCTCACGGCGGCCTTGATCTCGAGGTCCGACCCGGCCCGCAGCTTGTCGACGCCGCGCACGTTGACCATCACCTGCGGGAGCCGCGTCATGACGGATGCCAGGTCGGCCAGGCTCCTCCCGGTCCGCGCCATGCGAGCCGTGAGGTGCAGTCCCGTGAGGACGCCGTCTCCGGTCGTGGCGAACTCGCTGAGGATGACGTGGCCCGACTGCTCGCCCCCGAGCGTGAAGCCGTTGGCGTTCATCGACTCGAGCACGTACCGGTCGCCGACCTTCGTCTGGTCAACGCGGATCCCCTGCCCGCGCATCGCGTGGAGGAAGCCGAGGTTGCTCATGACCGTCGCGACGACGGTGTCCGACTGGAGCTCGTGGTTCTCGCGCATGGCGACGGCCAGGATCGCGAGGATCTGGTCCCCGTCGACGAGCTGGCCTGTCGCATCGACCGCGAGGCACCGGTCGGCGTCGCCGTCCAGCGCGATGCCGAGGTCGGCCCCGTGACGAACCACGGCCTTCTGCAGGTCGTCCATGTGGGTCGAGCCGCAGCGGTCGTTGATGTTGAGCCCATCAGGCGTGTGGTGGATGCCGACGACGGCCGCGCCCTTCGCCGAGAACGCGGCGAGCGCCGTCTTCGACGCCGCGCCGTTGGCGCAGTCGATGACGATCTTGATGCCGGACAGGCTGGCGTCCTTGCCGAGCGAGCTGTCCAGGTGAGCCACGTACGTGTCGACGAGCCCGTGCTCGTCGGTGACACGGCCGACACCCGCGCCGGTCGGACGCTGCCAGGGCTCGCGGAGCCGCAGCTCGATGGCGTCCTCGAGGTCGTCGTCGAGCTTCACACCGCCACGGGCGAAGAACTTGATCCCGTTGTCCGGCATCGGGTTGTGCGACGCCGACAACATGACGCCGAGGTCGGCACCGGTCGCCGCGACGAGGTACGCGACACCAGGGGTGGGCAGGACGCCGACGCGGACCACGTCGACCCCGGCGCTGGCGAGGCCTGCGACGACGGCGGCCTCGAGGAACTCCCCGGACGCGCGGGGGTCACGACCGACGAGAGCTCGCGGCCGACGTCCGCCCGCGAACGCGCCCGCCTCGCCGAGGACGTGCGCAGCCGCGACGGACAGGTCGAGCGCGAGCTCAGCGGTGAGGTCGCTGTTGGCGACCCCACGGACACCGTCGGTGCCGAAGAGACGGCCCATGACAGGGGCGGTCTTCGATCAGCGCTTGCTGTACTGAGGAGCCTTGCGGGCCTTCTTGAGACCGGCCTTCTTGCGCTCCTTGATCCGCGCGTCGCGCGTCAGCATGCCGGCCTTCTTGAGGGCCGGGCGCGAGGCCTCGGCGTCAGCCGCGTTGAGCGCACGGGCCACACCGAGACGCAGGGCGCCCGCCTGGCCGGTCACGCCGCCGCCGTTGATACGGGCGATGACGTCGTACGACCCGGCGACCGCCGCGGTCTCGAGCGGCTCGCTGACGATCTGCTGGTGCACTTTGTTCGGGAAGTAGTCCTCGAGGGTGCGGCCGTTGATGGTCCACGTGCCGGAGCCGGGGATGAGACGCACGCGGGCGATGGCCTCCTTGCGGCGACCCGTACCCCCGGTCTTCGTGACCACGGCGGGACGGCTCGAGGGGGTCGCGCTCGAGGGGACGGCCTCAGAGCGGTACGCGATCTCGCGGTCGTTCTCGTCGGTGAAGGAGGCGATCTCCTCGCCCTCGGGGGTTGGCGTCTCAGTCACAGACACTGGCTGTTCCTTACTCACTGGGCGATCTGGGTGATCGTGTACGGCTTCGGCTGCTGGGCAGCGTGCGGGTGCTCGGGGCCCGAGTAGACCTTCAGCTTGCTCAGCAACTGGCGGCTGAGCTTGTTCTTGGGGAGCATGCCCCACACGGCGCGCTCGACGGCCTTGCGGGGGTCCTTGTCGAGCAGCTCGCCGTACGGCACCGACTTGAGGCTGCCCGGGCGGCTGGTGTGACGGTAGGCGAGCTTGTCGGTGCGCTTCGACCCGGACAGGGCGATCTTCGACGCGTTGACGATGACGACGAAGTCGCCGCCGTCGACGTGCGGCGCGAAGGTGGGCTTGTGCTTGCCCCGGAGCAGGGTCGCGGCAGTCGTGGCGAGACGCCCGAGGACGACGTCCTCGGCATCAATGACGTGCCAGTTCCTGGTGATCTCTCCAGGCTTCGGGCTGTACGTAGACACGGGTCGAACCAATCTCTCGCTTGAGCTAACCAGACTGCGGGCGCCGCGGGGCGGAAACACCGGGCACAACAGCCGCTAACACTACCTCTCGGCGTTCCGATCGGCAAAACGCCGACTAGACGAAGCGCACCCAGTTGGCGCCCTTGCCGGTCTCCTGCCGGTCGAGCACCGTGAGGCCGCCGTCCGCCCCGACCGCGTACAGGGTAGCGGTGGTGGAGCGCTCCCCCACCGCCAGCAGGTGCGTGCCGTCAGGTGCGACGCCGAAGCCGCGCGGCTGGGCCTCGGTGGGCGTGAACTGGGTTGCCGGACCGGGCTCCCCGCTGAGGCCGAGCGGGAGGGTGGCGATGGTGGACGCCGACCGCTCGCTCGCCCACGCCCAGTGCCCGTCGGGCGACAGGTGGACGTCCGCGCCCCAGATGAGGTGCTCCGCGGTGGGGTCGGCACCGTACCGGCTGTGCGCGAGCCCGGCGGACGGGTCGACGACGGACTGCTGAGCCGTGAGCGTGAGGTCGCCGCTCGCCGTGTCCCGGGCGTACCGCAGGAGCTCGCCCGAGAACTCCGTGACGACGTAGGCGGCCGTCTCCGTGGCGTCGAGCACGATGTGGCGGGGTCCGGAACCCGAGGGTGCGGCGAAGGACGCACCGTGCGTGAGGGAGCCGTCCTGGGCCAGCTCGTACCGGACGACGGCGTCCTCGCCGAGGGAGACGAAGTACGCGTGCCGCGTGTCCTTCGTGACGACGACGCTGTGCAGGTTGGCGTGCGAGACGGCAGGTGACGCCTCGCCCAGCCGTCCGTCGTCGAGGGGCCAGCACGTGCCGACGCCCTCGTGGTAGAAGGCGCCGAGGAGCCGGTCGCCGTGCGGGGTGAGGGTGAGGTAGGTGGGAGAGCCGGTCGCCCTCGTCTCGCCCCGCACCGTGAGTCGGCCCGTCTCCGGGTCGAGGCTGCACGTCACGACCGAGCCGGGCTTGGTCCCCACGTACACGAGGTGTCGCTCGGCGTCGATCGCGAGCGTCGAGCACCCGGCTCCCACAGGGCTCACCGCGAGGCGCTGGAGCCGCTCGTCGGCGATGCGGAACGTACTGACCGTGCCGTCCTGGGCGTTGGTCACCAGGGCGAGGACCGGGCTGCTCATGACCGCCACTCTAGAGCGCCGGATGAGAGCCCAGCGGCCTTGTGGGGTACCGTCCCCACCCGGTCGGCACGGCGTGTATGTTCCCGGGCATGAGTTCGAAGACGAACGCTCCGCTCGCGCGCATCGATGATCCGTCGGCCATCCGCAACGTCGTCCTGGTCGGTTCCAGCGGCTCCGGGAAGACAACACTGTTCGAGCACCTCGTGCGGTCGAACGTGGCGAACTACCGGGGTGAGAAGGAGGACCTGGAGCGCAGCTCGGCCCTCCAGCTCGCCGCCTTCCGTACGGGTGACGTCGTCCTCAACCTCCTCGACGCGCCCGGCCATCCCGACTTCGTGGGCGAGCTGCGCGCCGCGCTCCGCGCCGCCGACGCCGCCGTGTTCGTCGTCGCGGCCGGCGACGGCATCGACCCCGCCACCGCGACGCTGTGGCACGAGTGCGCAGCGGTCGGCATGCCGCGGGCCATCGTCGTCACGAAGCTCGACGACGGCCGTACGACGTTCGACGTCGCACTCGGCGACCTGCAGGCCGTGCTCGGCAAGTCCGTACAGCCCGCCTACGCCCCGCTGGTCAAGGGCAACCAGATCGTCGGCAACCTCTCCCTCGTCTCCCAGCAGGTCCACGACTACAGCTCCGGCTCGCTCGTGAGCCGCGCGGCCGACGCCGACGAGCTGGCCGCGATCGGCCAGTACAGGTCGGACCTCATCGAGGGCATCATCGAGGAGTCCGAGGACGCCGACCTCATGGACCGCTACCTCGAGGGCGACGAGCTCAAGGAGTCGGAGCTCCTGGCGGACCTGCTCACCGCGATCCTGCACGGCAGGTTCCACCCGGTCGTACCGGTCAACTCGCTCAACGGCATCGGCACCGACCAGCTCCTCACCGTCATCGAGAACTCCTTCCCCCAGCCCGGCACCCACCGGCTCAGCGTCACGACGCCCGACGGCGCCGACCTGCCGGCCCTGTCCGGGGACCCCTCCGGCCCGCTCGTCGCCGAGGTCATCCGTACGACGTCCGACCAGTTCTCGGGCCGCCTGTCGCTCGTGCGCATCTACAACGGGACCCTCAAGGTCGACGACCTCGTCCACGTGTCCGGTCACCGCAGCCTGTTCACCGGGTCACCGGACCCCGCCCACCCGGACCACGACGACGACGAGCGCGTGGGGCCGCTCGCCGTGCCGTCCGGCGTCGAGACCGCGGGCGTCGACGCGGCGATCGCGGGGCAGCTCGTCTACGTGGCGAAGCTGTCCAAGGCCGAGACCGGCGACACGCTGTCCCCCAAGGACCGGCCCGCGCTCGTCGAGCCGTGGAACCTCCCCGAGCCGCTGCTGCCCGTCGCCATCAAGGCCGCGACCCGCAACGACGAGGACAAGCTTCCGGGCGCCCTCGCGCGGCTCGCCGTCGAGGACACGACCGTACGGCTGGAGCGCACGGTGGAGACCGACCAGATCGTGCTGTGGACGATGGGCCAGGGCCACGTGGACCTGCTGCTCAACCGGCTCGTCCAGCGGTACGGCGTGAAGGTCGAGCAGGAGGAGCTCAAGGTGCCCCTGCGCGAGACGTTCATCGCCAAGGCGTCCGCGCAGGGCCGGCACGTCAAGCAGTCCGGCGGCCACGGGCAGTACGCGGTGTGCCAGCTCGAGATCGAGCCGCTCGAGCGCGGCGCCGGCTTCGAGTTCGTCGACAAGGTCGTGGGCGGAGCCGTACCGCGCCAGTTCATCCCCTCCGTCGAGAAGGGCGTCCGTGGCCAGCTCGAGAAGGGCGTCCTCGCCGGCTACCCGCTCGTCGACGTCCGGGTCACGCTGGTCGACGGCAAGGCCCACTCCGTCGACTCGTCCGACATGGCGTTCCAGACCGCTGGGTCGCTGGGCCTGCGCGAGGCGGCGAGCCCCAAGACCGTCACGCTGCTGGAGCCGATCGACGAGGTCGTCATCACCGTCGGCGAGGAGTACATGGGGACTGTCATGACCGACGTCTCCGGTCGCCGCGGGCGGGTCCTCGGCACGGACTCCGACGACGCGCACCACGCGATCATCCGAGCCCTCATCCCGGCGAGCGAGCTGAGCCGGTACGCGGTCGACCTCCGGGGTCTCGCGCACGGCTCCGGCTCGTTCACGCGGACGTTCCACGGCTACGAGCAGATGCCGCAGAACCTCGTGGACGAGGCGGTCAAGGCGCACCACGCCTGATCCTGTGGGGACCGCCCCGGCGTGCCCCTCCCGACCCTGGTGCGGGAGGGGCTGCGCCTCGTCAGCGGCGGAACAGGGTGAGGATGCCGTCGGCCATCATCTGGACGGCGATCGCGCTGAGCAGGAGCCCCGCGATCCGCGTGAGCAGCGTGATGCCGCCCTCCCGCACGACGCGACGGATCACCTCGGCGAACCGCAGCGTGAGGTACACCATGAGCATCGCGGTGAGCAGCGCGGACGCCACGACGAGATAGCCGTTGAGCGTCTCCTGCGACTGTCCCGCGATCATGATCGCGACGATCACGCCCGGGCCCGCCAGCAGGGGCGTTCCCAAGGGGACGATCGCCACGTTGACCGTCGACTCGGGCGCCTCCTCGGCCGGGGACTCGTCGAAGTGCCCGGTGAGCAGCTGGAGGGCGACGAGGAGCAGCAGCAGGCCGCCCGAGATCTGGAGCGCCTCCACCGAGACGTGGAGGTAGTCGAGGATGAAGCGGCCGAACAGGCCGAACAGTCCCGTGACGCCGAGAGCCACGAGTGTCGCTCGGCCCGCCGCGACGTTCCGCTGCCGCGGCGACATCCGCCGCGTGAGCCCGAGGAACACGGGGAGCAGGCCCGGCGGGTCGAGGATCACCCACAACGTCAGCACCGTCGAGGTGAAGACATACCCGTACGAGCTCACAGCACTCCCTTCGCGAGGGATCACGCTAGTGGGCTGGGACGGAACTCCTCACGCCGGTCCCCCGGGAGACGCTCACGACGACGGGGTCACAACGAGTGCAGGGGCCTCTGGCCGGGCGCCAGCATGGACCGGGGGACGATGTCCTTGCCGAAGGGGAAGCACGTCACCGGGATCATCTTGAGGTTCGCCAGGGCGATGGGGATGCCGACGATCGTGACGCCCTGGGCGAGCGCCGTGACGACGTGGGCCATCGCCAGCCAGACACCGGCGACGACGAACCAGACCGCGTTGCCGATGACCGAGCCGACGCCCGCCCCGGGTCTCGCGACGACCGCGCTGCCGAACGGCCACAGCGCGTACTTCGCCATCCGCAGCGAGGCGACACCGAAGGGGATCGTCACGATGAACAGGCATGCGACGAGACCGAAGGCGGTGTAGCCGATGGCCAGCCAGAGCCCGCCGAACACGAGCCAGATGATGTTGAGCAGCGTTCGCATGAGTCCTTCACGCCGGGCGGCGCGCCTTTCGGTTCCAGTGAAGCGCGCCGATGGTGACGAGGCGGCGGATGAGGTGCCCCGGCCTTTCCCTGGCTCTGTCCCGGGACCCGGACTGGATAGGGTGGCGCGCGTGGTGGTGAGAGGAGAGACGCGGCCGCATCGGGACATCGTGAGCTTCGTCCGTCGCAGCGCGCGGATGAACCCCTCCCAGGAGAGGGCGTGGCGTCACCACCGGGCCACCTACCTCGTCGACGTCGCCAGGGGGCCCATGTCGACGTCGGTCGCCCCGCAGGACCCCGTGGACTGGGCGGAGGTCTTCGGGCGTACCGCTCCCCTCCTCGTCGAGATCGGCGCCGGCAACGGGGACTCCCTCGTCGCGACGGCAGCGGCGCACCCCGACGTCGACGTCATCGGCTTCGAGGTCTTCGAGCCCTCGATGGCGTCCACGGTCGGCAAGCTCGCTGCCCAGGGCCTCACGAACGCGCGTCTTGTCCTGGCCGATGGTGTCCAGGGACTCCGGTGGCTCGTCGCCCCCGCGTCGCTGGAAGCCGTCCACCTGTTCTTCCCCGACCCCTGGCACAAGGCGCGCCACCACAAGCGACGCATCGTGTCATCCTCGACGTGCACCCTCGTCGCCGACCGCCTTCGGCCCGGGGGCGTGTTCCGGCTCGCCACCGACTGGGAGGACTACGCGTTCGCCATGCGCGAGGTGCTCGACGCCTCGCCGCTCACACCGGTCCACGACGGTTGGGGACCCCGTTTCGAGGAGAGACCGATGACGAAGTACGAGGCGCGCGGGCTGGCCGCAGGCCGCACCGTGTACGACCTGTGCTACCGCCGATGAGCAGCGACCTGATCCGTTGGCGGCTCGACGTCGCGTACGACGGCACCGGCTTCTCCGGATGGGCCGCCCAGCCGGGACTGCGCAGCGTCGAGGGGGAGCTCGGCGAGTGGGTCGCGCGCGTGCTGAGGGTGGACGAGCCTCCCCGGCTCACGTGCGCCGGTCGTACCGACGCGGGCGTCCACGCACGCGGCCAGGTCGTCCACGTCGACCTGCCGGCGCTGTCGCCGACCGGCCGTGCCGGTCTGCAGGACACGGGCCTCGTCCTGGCCCGCCGCCTGCCGCGCGCGCTGCCGGACGACCTCGCCGTCCGCCGGGTCACCCGGGCCCCTCAGGGGTTCGACGCCCGGTTCTCGGCGATCTGGCGGCGGTACGTGTACCGGCTGTGGGACGCTCCCGAGGACCTCGACCCGCTGCGCCGGCACCACGTCGTGAGGCATCCGGAGGCGCTCGAGGTCGCCCTGCTCGCACAGGCCGGCACCGACCTGCTCGGCCTCCACGACTTCGCCGCCTTCTGCAAGCGGCGGGAGGGCGCGACCACGATCCGTACGTTGCAGCGCCTCACGGCCGTACGCCAGCCCGACCGCACCATCGAGGTGACCGTACAGGCGGACGCGTTCTGCCACTCGATGGTGCGCTCCCTCATGGGCGCCCTCACGGCGGTGGCCTCGGGGCGGCGTGACCGGAAGTGGCTGCGGCGCCTCATCACGCTCGACGAGCGCGCCGGCGACGTCACGGTCCTGCCCGCGCACGGCCTCACGCTCGAGGAGGTCGGCTACCCCGCCGACTCCGGCCTCGCCTCCCGAGCTGCGGAGGCCAGAGCCATGAGAAGCCTGGACGAGGAGGAGGACGAGGAGGCGTGAGCCACTACTTCGAGACGCCTCGAGGCACCGCCGACACGTTCCGCGTCCCCATGCGGCTGTGGGACGCCGAGGTGGAGCTCGAGTCGTCCCGGGGCGTGTTCTCGGGAGGCGGGCTCGACATCGGCACCGCGGTGCTTCTCCGGTCGGCCGTCCCGCCGGCCGGACCCGTGAGGATCCTCGACCTCGGCTGCGGCATCGGTCCCATCACGGTCGCACTGGGGCTCGCGAACCCCGAGGCCACGATCACCGCCGTGGACGTGAACGAACGCGCCCTCGCCCTCACGAGGACGAACGTCGACCGCCTCGGCATCGGCGACCGCGTCCGTACCGCGCTTCCGGACGACGTACCGGCCGAGGAGACCTACGACGAGATCTGGTCCAACCCGCCGATCCGGATCGGCAAGGCGGCGCTGCACGACCTCCTCACCACCTGGCTGGCCCGGCTTCGCCCCGGCGGCACCGCCCGGCTGGTCGTCGCCCGCAACCTCGGCGCCGACTCCTTGGCGACGTGGCTCGCTGACGAGGGATGGGACTGCGAGCGCATGGCCAGCGCCAAGGGCTTCCGCGTGCTGGCTGTCCGGCGAGGCTGACTTCGCCGAATCCGGGTGCGCACACGTGGCCCTGGTGCTAGGAACGTGCTCGGATGATGCGCCGAGTCGCGGCGGTCACCGTCGCGCCTGAAGGAGTGACCATGGGATTCGCTGACGACCTCAAGGCGAAGGCCTCAGAACTGCTCGACGACGCCAAGGACGTGCTGGACGAGGCCAAGGACAAGGCCGGCGAGCTCTTCGAAGGCGCCAAGGACAAGGTGGGCGACCTGTATGAGGACGCCAAGGACAAGGTCGAGGACATTGTCGACGGCGACAAGACGGCGGAGCCGCCGACCCCGGAGACGGGGCATTCAGATCCCGCCTGACGAGGACGTCGAGGGCATCGGCCAGCGCGACCGGTGCCCTCGGGCCGTGTCTGGACGTGGTGCTCGGGCGGTGGGCTACACGCGTCCGTACGTGACCTCGCGGAGCACCTCGGGCCACCTGCGGTCGAGACGCCGGCCGCCCGCCGAGACCCCCCAGAGGATCGCCACGACAGCGGTGGCCAGCCCGAGGGGCAGGGCTGCGTAGGCCGCCCACGGGTACGAGTAGGCGAGCACCGCGACGACGAGCGCCGGCAGTGACGCGGCCAGGGCGAGGACGACCGTGAGGATGCTCACCACGAGGGACACCGGACCGCCGCCCGAGCCCTTGCCGAACGGACTGCTCCCGGCGGGCGGCACGGGGACCTGGAAGATGCTGCCCAGGTACGAGCCGACCCCGAGGGCGGTGCCCGTCACGGCGACCGTCGTCGCACCGAACGGCAGGAGGTGCTGCAGCCCGGCCGCGAGGACACCGATGAGCAGCACGAGGGCGACGATCGGGAGGGCGAGCACCGAGAAGCCCACGAGGCGGCCGAGCCGGTCCTCCCACCCCTTCACGGAGGTCGTGATGTGGGTCCACAGCGCGCTGTCGTCGTACGAGATGTCGAAGGCGAGCGTCGGGCCGAGGAGCATTCCCAGGAACGGGGCGACGATGAGCAGGGAGATGCCCCCGGCGCGGCCTCCCGCGGCCGTCAGGCCGGCCACCGAGACCCCCACGAGGAGCGGGGCGAGCATCATCGAGAACACCGAGAGGGAACGGCGCGGGTCGCGGCGGTAGTAGCGCAGCAGGCGCCCGGCGATGACCAGGGTGGGCGACCCCGAGAACCACCGGTCCACGAGGCTGTCCCGGGTGACGCGACCGACGATGTCCGGCACCTCGAGCGGCATCGTCAGGGCGCGCCGCAGGGCCGCCCACCACCCGAGGACGAGAACGGCGACGGTCCCGAGGGCGACGACGAGGTGGCCGGCTGCCGACCACAGGTCGCCCTGTGCCACGTCCGCGGGCAGGGCCCAGGCGGCAGCGAGCGGAGTCCATGACAGGACGATCGCCGTGCGGTCCAGCGCGCCGAGCAGCGCCGCGGGGTCGGCGGTGCGTGAGACGGCACTACCGGCGACCTGCAGGACGATGGTGCCGAGGACCGCGAAGCCCACCAGGGCCAGGCCGGTGACGTCGCGGAAGCGGCGGGACCCCAGCACTCCGGCGAGCGCGGAGGTGAGGGCGTGCGGGATGAGCGTCGCGACCAGCACGCCGAGCGCGGTCCCCACGACCGCGGCGACGAGGACGGACGGGCTCCTGGCCCAGCCGATGACCCCGGACACCGCGATGAGCAGGGTCAGGAACGGTCCGAGCCCGAACAGCCCCGCCACGTACAGGCCGGGGAGGAGACGCGCCGCACGTACGGGCAGGAGCGCGAAGCGGCGCGGCGCCAGCGTGTCGTCCGTGCCCGTGACGAACAGGGGCAGCCACACCCAGGCCAGGGTCACCGAGAACCCCACGATGACCGTCACCGCCCTGGCGAGGTCCGGGCCGGTGCCGGACAGGACGAGAAGGACGAGGCACACCGGGCCGGTGAACAGCAGCGAGACCAGCGCGACGATGACGACCACGCCGCGCCGGCGGCCCGCACCGGCCAGCGTGCGCCGCAGCAGCCGCAGCTTCAGTCCGACGAGGAGCTCAACCATGCCAGCGACTCCGACTCGAGGTGGCGTGCGCCGACCAGGTCGAGGAACCTGTCGGTGAGGCTCTCGCCCTGTCGTACATCGTCGAGCGTGCCCGCGGCCTGCACCCGGCCGTGCGCCACGACGGCCAGCGAGTCGCACAGCGCCTCGACGATCTCCATGACGTGGCTGGACAGCAGCACGGTGCCTCCCCCGGCCACGTACGCACGGAGGATCTGGCGGATGATGTCACCCGAGACGGGGTCCACGGCTTCGAACGGCTCGTCGAGGATGAGCAGGCGCGGCGCGTGGACGAGCGCACAGGCGAGGCCGATCTTCTTCGTCATCCCCGTCGAGTAGTCGCACACCAGGAGCTCGGCGTCGTCGGAGAGCCCGAGTGCCTGGAGCAGCTCGTCGGCACGGGTGTCCGCCACGCGGCGCTCGAGGCCGCGCAGCAGCGCGACGTAGCGGATGAGCTCCCGCCCGCTGAGCCGGTCGAACACGTGCAGCCCGTCGGGTAGGACACCGATGAGCGCCTTCGCCTCCACGGGGTCGCTCCACACGTCGTGACCGAGCACCTCGACGCGGCCCCCGTCGGGCCGCAGCAGGCCGGTCACCATGGACAACGTCGTCGTCTTGCCCGCTCCGTTGGGTCCGACCAGCCCGTACATGGATCCGGTCGGCACCTCCAGGGACAGGCCGTCGACCGCGCGCTTGTCGCCGAAGGACTTCACGAGGTCGGCGACCTTCAGCGCTGGCACATGCCCATTGGACCATCCGGGTGGTAAAGCCGGTAGTGGACCGGGGTCTACGACTGAAATGCGCAACGAGCACTCGAAAACCGGGGAAGGGGTGGAGGAATAGCCCAACCTGCGCCAGGGTTGGAGGAGGCAGATGGGGTACAGGCCCCAGACACTCACAGTCCGACTCTCGAAGGAGACACCATGGCCGTCTACACGCTGCCAGACCTCGACTACGACTACGGAGCACTCGCGCCTCACATCAGTGCCGAGATCATGCAGCTCCACCACGACAAGCACCACAACGCGTACGTCGTGGGCGCGAACACGGCCCTCGAGAAGCTCGCCGAGGCGCGGGACAAGGACGACTTCGCGGCGGTGAACAAGCTCGAGAAGGACCTCGCGTTCCACCTCGGCGGTCACATCAACCACTCGGTCTTCTGGAAGAACATGTCGCCGGACGGTGGCGGCGAGCCCACGGGTTCGCTCGCGTCCGCGATCACGGAGACCTTCGGCGGCTTCGGGAAGTTCCAGCGACACTTCACCGAGACCGCGAACGGCATCCAGGGCTCCGGCTGGGCCATGCTCGTCTGGGACACGCTCGGCGGCCGACTCAACATCAACCAGCTGTACGACCAGCAGGGCAACCTCCCCGCCGGCCAGGTGCCGCTGCTGCAGCTCGACATGTGGGAGCACGCCTTCTACCTGCAGTACAAGAACGTCAAGGCCGACTACGCGAAGGCGTGGTGGAACGTCGTCAACTGGAACGACGTCCAGAGCCGGTACGACCGGGCCGTCACCCAGACCGCCGGCCTCATCTGAGCCTCTGATCGCTGAAGTCCCCGTCGGCACACCGCCGGCGGGGACTTCGCGCGCTCCGGTCCGCCACACTGGGCCCGTGACGCGCACCCTGGACGACCTGACCTGGCCCGTACGCACGGAGCGGCTCCTCATCCGCCGCCTCCGGGCGGAGGACGCCGAGGCCGTGTGGCGCTACCGCCGTCTTCCTGCCGTGTACGACTGGATCACCTCTGCCCCGCCCGACGAGGAGGCGTTCCGCGCGTACTTCTCCGACGCCCACCGCCTCGCGGTCACGCTCGCCGTGGAGCACGAGGGCGCGATCATCGGCGACCTGTACCTGAGCGTCGAGGACGCCTGGGCCCAGACCGAGGTCAAGGAGGCGGCCCGAGCCGTCCAGGCCGAGATCGGCTGGGCGTTCGACCCGGACCAGGGTGGACGAGGGCTCGCGACCGAGGCCGCGGCGGGCATGCTCGGCATCTGCTTCGACGGTCTCGGGCTGCGGAGGGTGGTGGCCAGCTGCTTCGCGGACAACACCCCGTCATGGCGGCTCATGGAACGGCTGGGCATGCGGCGGGAGTCGCACGCCCGCGCCGAGTCGCTGCACCGGTCGGGCCGCTGGCTCGACGGCTACTCCTACGCGATGCTGGCCGAGGAGTGGCGGGCAGTCAGGACGACGCGCTGACCTCGGCGTGGACCGCCAGCATGAGCTCCGCGGACGTCTCCCACCTGTAGCGCTCGGCCCGCACTCGAGCAGCCCGACGAAGGCCCTCGGGGTCGGACAGGAGCCGCGCGTGCAGCCGTTGCACGGCGTCGGCGAGATCCGAGGCGCGCGGGGCTCCCCACTCCGCGCAGGTGGCGACCACGAGCTCCCGGGCCCCTCCCCGGTCCGCGGTGACGACAGGTGTGCCGCAGGCCAGGGCCTCCAGCACCGCCAGCCCGAACGTCTCCGTCGGCGCGACGGACAGGGAGATGTCAGCCTCCCCGTACAGGCGGGCCAGCTCGTCGCGGCCGTCCACGTATCCGAGGAACCGCACGGGAGCGTCCTCGGCCACCCCCCGCAGCCAGGCGAGGTGCGGGCCGGTGCCCGCCACGGTCAGCTCGACAGGCACGCCGCGCCGGTCGAGCTCGGCAGCGGTGGCGATCGCGAGCTGCGGGTACTTCTCCCGGGACATGCGCCCCGCATGAACGAGCCGGAGCACGTGCCCCGACGCGGACCGTGCCGGAGCGGGCGTGAACGTCTCGAGGTCGACACCCAGCGGGACGGTCGCGAGCCTCGCGCCCGTGGACGCCCACTCTCCCGCGGAGTAGTCGGTGGTGACGACGACCCGGTCGAAGTCCCTTGCCAAGGCGCGGTTCCGCAGGTGCACCAGCCCGCGCACACTCACGCGCAGGAAGTCGGAGGCCATGTCGTCGAGCCGCTCGTGGCTGAACAGCACGCTGCCCACGCCGCGGCGCCTGGCCCAGGGCCCCACGCCGGCCAGCGTCCACTTGTCGGAGACCTCCACCGAGGTCGGGCCGAACCTCTCCAGCGCCTCGAGGACCGGACGCATGTCGAGGATGATCCGGTAGCCGCCGGTGACCCTCAGTCCGTGCACCTGGGCGACGATGCCGTCGGCACTCTCCGTGACCCTGTCCTGGGGTCCCGGGATGATGAGGAGCCGCTCGTGGCCGGCGGCGGAGTACCGCCGTCCGAGCTGGTCGATGGCCCGCCGCATGCCCCCAGAGGTGGGGCCGACGAAGTTCGCGAGCTGCGCGATCCTCACTGCGTCTCCTCCCGTGCCTTCGTCGAGACTCTATCGACGCACGAGGCGCCCCCGGGATCCCGGGAGCGCCTCGTGGATGAGGTGACGAAAGACCTACTCGGTCGTCTCGTCCTCGTCCTTGTCCGCCACCGCGGCGACGAAGCCGGCGGCCTCGGCAGCCTCGGCCGAGCTGAACCAGACCTCGGCGATCGTGCGGCCGTACCACGGCGACTCGGGCGTGTGGTACTTCATCGAGTCCGCGTTGCCCTTGATGTCGTACCCCTCCGGCGGGTTCTCCCCGACGTAGGAGCCTTCGCCGTACGTGCTCTCGGACGTCTCGGCCTCGACCGCGCTGTCCTCGGCGACCGGCTCGGTCTCCTCGACCTCGACCGCCTTCGCCTTCGGCGCAGCCTTGGCAGCCTTGGCGGGCTCAGCCTTGGCGGTCCGTCCCTTGTTCTTGCGGGACTCCTCGACCGACTCGGTCACGATCTCGATGACGGCCATGGGAGCGTTGTCGCCCTTGCGGTTGCCGACCTTCGTGATCCGCGTGTAGCCGCCCTCGCGCTCGGCGAGCGACGGGGCGATCTCGGTGAAGAGGACGTGCACGACGTCGCGGTGGGTGATGGTGGCCGCCACGAGACGACGCGCGTGGAGGTCACCCCGCTTCGCCTTGGAGATGAGCTTCTCGGCGAGCGGACGGACCCGCTTGGCCTTGGTCTCGGTCGTGGTGATGCGCCCGTGCTCGAACAGCTGGCTCGCCAGGTTGGCGAGGAGCATCCGCTCGTGCGTGGGGCTACCGCCCAGACGAGGGCCCTTCGTGGGTGTAGGCATTGTTGTTCTCCGGTCTTAGTGGCGGTGCGTCAGTACTGCTCGGTCTCGCTGTAGTCGACGTCGTCGTCCTCGAGCGCGGCGAAGCGGTCGAGAGCGGCGAGCGGGTCGAACCCCGGCGAGGAGTCCTTGAGCGAGAGACCCATCTCGTGCAGCTTCAGCTTGACCTCGTCGATGGACTTGGAGCCGAAGTTGCGGATGTCGAGCAGGTCCTGCTCGCTGCGGGAGACGAGCTCGCCGACGGTGTGGATGCCCTCGCGCTTGAGGCAGTTGTACGAGCGGACCGTGAGGTGCAGCTCCTCGACCGGAAGGGCCAGGTCGGCGGCGAGCTGCTCGTCGACGGGCGACGGGCCGATCTCGATGCCCTCGGCCTCGACGTTGAGCTCGCGCGCCAGGCTGAACAGCTCGACGAGCGTGCGTCCGGCCGACGCCAGGGCGTCACGCGGGCTGATGGCGGGCTTGGTCTCGACGTCGACCACGAGGCGGTCGAAGTCCGTACGCTGCTCGACACGGGTCGCCTCGACCTTGTAGGTCACCTTGAGGACCGGCGAGTAGATCGAGTCGACCGGGATGCGGCCGATCTCGGCGTCGTAGTTCTTGTTCTGCGAGGCGGACACGTAGCCACGGCCACGCTCCACGACAAGCTCCATCTCGAGCTTGCCCTTCTCGTTGAGGGTCGCGATGTGCATCTCCGGGTTGTGGATCTCCACACCGGCCGGAGGCGTGATGTCGGCAGCCGTCACGGCGCCGGCGCCCGCCTTGCGCAGGTACATCGTGACGGGCTCGTCCTCCTCGCTGGACAGGACGAGGCCCTTGATGTTGAGGATGATCTCCGTGACGTCCTCGACCACGCCCTCGATCGTCGAGAACTCGTGGGAGGTGCCCTCGACCTTGATGCTCGTCACGGCGGCGCCCGGGATGGACGACAGCAGCGTGCGGCGCAGGGAGTTGCCGAGCGTGTAGCCGAAGCCCGGCTCCAGGGGCTCGATGATGAACCGGGAGCGGTACTCGGAGACCTGCTCCTCGGAGAGGGTGGGGCGCTGTGCGATCAGCATGTGCGGATTCCTTTCGGCCGCCCGCTATTTGACGGCCAGGTGGGTTCGGACCGGACGGCTGCCCGGACCGGGTGCGTCCCGTGACGTACGCCACGGAGCGCGGCAGCGGCCGGAAACCCTCTCGTGAGGGCCTCCGGCCGTTCGCGTTACTTGGAGTAGAGCTCGACGATCAGCTGCTCGGTGACGTCGACGACGATCTGCTCGCGCGTCGGCAGCTGGTGGACGAGGATCCTCATGGTGTTCGGACGGGCGTCGAGCCAGGCCGGGACCTCGCGCTCGCCGTGCGTCTCGCGGGCGACGACGAGCGGGTGGAGGCTCAGGGACTTCGGCTTGACGTCGATGATGTCCTGGGCGCTCACGCGGTAGCTCGGCACGTTCACCTTCTGGCCGTTGACCAGGAAGTGGCCGTGCACGACGAGCTGGCGGGCCTGGCGGCGGGTCGCCGCGAAGCCGGCGCGGTACACGACGTTGTCGAGACGCGACTCGAGGATCTGCAGCAGCATGTCACCGGTCTTGCCGGACATGCGGGTCGCCTCCTCGTAGTACCGGCGGAACTGCTTCTCGAGAACGCCGTAGGCGAAGCGCGCCTTCTGCTTCTCCTTGAGCTGCTGGGAGTACTCGGAGTCCTTCGTCCGGCCGCGGCCGTGCATGCCGGGCGGGTACGGGCGCTTCTCGTACGACTTGTCGTTCCCGACGAGGTCGGTGCCGAGACGGCGCGACTTCCGGGTCATCGGGCCTGTGTAGCGGGCCATCGTTGGTCAGTCCTTTGTGTAGAAGAGTCGGGAGGTCAGACGCGGCGGCGCTTCGGCGGGCGGCAGCCGTTGTGGGGCACGGGGGTCACGTCGGAGATGGCGCCGACCTCGAGGCCGATGGCCCCGAGCGAACGGATCGCGGTCTCACGGCCGGAGCCGGGGCCCTTGACGAACACGTCGACGCGCTTCATGCCGTGCTCCATGGCACGACGACCGGCCGCCTCGGCGGCCATCTGCGCGGCGTACGGGGTCGACTTGCGGGAGCCCTTGAAGCCCACCGTGCCGGCCGACGCCCACGCGATCACAGCACCGGTCGGGTCGGTGATCGCGATGATCGTGTTGTTGAACGTGCTCTTGATGTGCGCCTGACCGGCGACGATGTTCTTCTTCTCCTTGCGACGGACCTTGGTCTTGGCCTGCGTCGTCTTACGGCCTGCTGTAGCCATGTGTGTTCTATCTCTCCTGGGATCTCACGCGACCGGGGGGGTCAGCGGGCCTTCTTCTTGCCCGCGACAGCCTTCTTCCTGCCCTTACGAGTACGGGCGTTGGTCCGCGTGCGCTGGCCACGGACAGGCAGACCGCTGCGGTGGCGACGGCCCTGGTAGTTGCCGATCTCGATCTTGCGACGGATGTCGGCGGCGATCTCGCGGCGGAGGTCGCCCTCGGTCTCGTAGTTGGCCTCGATGTGGTCACGCAGGGCGACGAGCTGGTCGTCGGTGAGCTGGTGGACGCGGATGTCCCCGGAGATACCGGTGGCCTTGAGGGTCTCGGCGGCGCGGGTGCGCCCGATGCCGAAGATGTAGGTGAGCGCGATCTCCAAGCGCTTCTCGCGCGGGAGATCGACACCGATCAGACGTGCCATGGTGGCGTATGCCTCTCGTTTCCGGTTCTGGCGCCCTGGTGGGCGTCCGGTCGTGAACCGCGAAGGTGCTGGACGTGACGCGTTCCCCTGCCGGGGCCTCGGCCTTCGCCCGAGGGTTCACGCGACCCGGAGGTCGTCGTGTGCGTTCACGCTGTACTCGTTGTCACCGCTGGTGCGGTGTCGTCACCGCTTGCGCGGTGAACCGGGTGATGCGATCCGACATCCCCGGCGCGCCCTCCGGCCTGGACCGGACGGCGCAGTCGTGCGTCAGCCCTGCCGCTGCTTGTGGCGCGGGTTGTCGCAGATCACCATGACACGGCCGTGCCGGCGGATCACCTTGCACTTGTCACAGATGCGCTTGACGCTCGGCTGAACCTTCATGCGAGCTCTTCCTTCTTCTGGTCGCGGGACACCGTGGTGTTCCGCAGTTCGCGGGCTGTTGCGTTCTTCGGTCGGTCGGCTACCGGTGGCGGTAGACGATCCGGCCTCGGGTCAAGTCGTAGGGCGAGAGTTCCACGACCACGCGATCGCTCGGCAGGATGCGGATGTAGTGCTGCCGCATCTTCCCGGAGATCGTGGCGAGGACCCGGTGACCGTTGGCCAGCTCGACGCGGAACATCGCGTTGGGCAGCGCCTCGACCACGGTCCCCTCCAGCTCGAGGGCACCCTCTTTCTTCGCCATACACTCCCGATCGTTCGTTGAGACGGCCCTGAACCCCGCTTGACAGCCCGGGCATGGCCGCGCCCACCCATGACATGGGTGACCGACAGGACACTTTACGCCGCAGTCGTGCGGGAGCCCAAATCGCCCGTGCAGGCTGGGCCGGGCCCCTGCCCCGCTTCGGCGTGACCCCCTCCCGGGTCAGCGGCCCGCGGCGTGCGCGGCGATGTCCTTGCGCAACTCGGGCGGCAGCGCGAAGA
>DASSQF010000184.1:0-11719 GCA_035702685.1 Propionibacteriaceae bacterium | reverse complement strand
AACCTCATCGTCATCGACAAGCAGCCGCAGCCCCAGTGGCTCACGATGGACGAGGCGGTCGAGCACTGCACGCGCGGCGCGTCGATCTGGGAGTGGGCGGGCTCGCCCGAGGGACCGGGTGAGCCCGACATCGTGCTCGCCTGCGCCGGCGACATCATGACGTTGGAGACGGTGGCTGCGGCCGAGATCATCAAGAAGCGTCTCCCGTCCTTGCGGATCCGCGTCGTCAACGTCGTGGACCTCATGACGCTGCGCCGTCCGAAGGACCACCCGCACGGGATGACGGAGACGTACTTCCGCGAGCTGTTCACCGACAGCAAGGACGTCATCTTCGCGTTCCACGGCTACCCCGGCGGGATCCACATGCTCGTCCACGGCCGTCCGGACGCCGACCGGTTCAGGGCACGCGGGTTCATCGAGGAGGGCACGACGACCACGCCCTTCGACATGGTGGTGCGCAACCGCGCCTCCCGCTATGACCTCGTGCTCGACGCGCTGAACAACGCGCACGTGGCCCCGGCCGGGGCGGAGGACCTCCGCGAGTACTGCCTCGCGCAGCTGGAGCGTCACCGCAGCTACATCGTCGAGCACCTGGAGGACATGCCGGAGGTACGGGACTGGAAGCTGGGCGCGGAAGTCCCCGCTTCGTGACCGAGGGGTACGACGAACGGCTCGAGCCGGACGAGTGCCGACGCCTGCTCGCGTCACGGTCCGTGGCGCGCCTCGCGTTCGTCGCGGACTCGGGCGATGTGGTCGTCCTTCCCGTCGCGTACACGATCGACGGGACCGGCCTGCTCGTGTTCCGCACATCGCGGGACGGGGCGCTCTCCCGACTCGTGGACGGCCGTCGCGTGACAGTCCAGGTCGACGACCTCTCCGAGGACCTGCGGAGCGGATGGTCACTCATGGCGCACGGTCAGGCCTCGCGCTATGAGGGAGACGTCTCCGTCGAGCCCTGGGTCGCCGGCCACGACGAGCTGCTCGTCGCCGTGAGGGTCGCACGGCTGAGCGGACGCGCCGTCTCGGCCTGAGTCTGTTCCCCGACCTCGCCGGCAGGCACGGGCCGGCGACGCAGACCTGCCCACATCACGCCGCCTATGACCGCCGCGCCGCCGATGAGCTCGAGGGGCTGGGGGCGTTCGCCCAGCGCGAGCCATGCGGCGGTCAGCCCCGTGACAGGGACGAGCATGGAGAACGGTGCGACGCGTCCCGCGGGGTGGCGGCTCATGAGCCAGACCCAGGCACCGGATCCGGCCACAGTCCCGATGAGCACGGTGTAGGCGAGGCCGACCCAGGCGGGGACCGCACCCACGGTGAGGGATGTCGCCACTGCGGTGCCGATACGGTGAGGCCCCTCGAAGGCCAGGGACAGCGCGAGCATCGGCAGGGGCGGCACGACCGACATCCAGAGCGTGAGGTGCAGCGGGTTGGGTGCCGCGGCGAGCCGGGTGGACAGGTTCCCCAGCGCCCAGCCGAAGCCTCCCAGCACGACGAGGAGGAACGGCCACCAGCTTCCGGCCGAACCGCGAGCCAGGCCGACCACGGCGAGCCCTGCGACCGCGACGCCGAGACCCACCGCACTGCGCGCGCTGACCCTCTCGCGGAGGAGCAGGGCCCCCAGCACCACGGTGAACGGAGCCGAGGACTGCAGCACGAGGGAGGCGAGGCCCGACGGGAACCCGGCCGCCATGCCGAGGTACAGGCCGATGAACTGCAGCGTGCCGAAGCCGAGGCCGTACCCGATGAGCCACCTCGTCCGTACAGCCGGGCGGGGGACGAGCAGGAGTGTCGGTACGGCGATCAGCGCGAAGCGGAGCGCGACGAGGAACAGGGGCGGAAACTGCAGCAGCGACTCGTGGATCGCGATGAAGTTCACGCCCCACACGACAGCGACGCCGATGGCGACGAGAACATGACGGATGGGCACGGCCCCACTCTGCGGCACTCGGACCGTGAAGGACAAGCGACGAATCGTGAAGGGACTATGTAGGCTGCCTTCATGGAAGTACGCCACCTGTTCCTGCTCCGGGAGATCGCCGTCCGCGGCACGCTCGCGGCCGTCGCCGCCGCGACCCACCGCACGCCCTCGGCGGTCTCGCAGCAGCTCCGGACGGCCGAGCGCGAGTTGGGCGTCACCCTGGTCGAGCCTGTGTCGCGCGGGCTGCGGCTCACGGCCGAGGGCCTTCTCCTCGCCGAGAGCGCCGACGAGGTGGGACGGGTGATCGCGGAGGTCGAGGCCAGGCTCGAGTCACGCCTCGGGCTGCCAGGCGGTGAGGTCTCGATCGGCACCCTTCCGAGCGCCGGCGAGGCCCTTCTCCCGCTGCTCATGACGAGGCTCAGGGAGTCCGCGATCACGGTCGACGTGCGCGACTTCGACGTGGCCGAGGCGGAGTTCGCCCGGGAGACGCTCGACCACGACCTCGTCATCGCCCACAGCCTGACCGGCGACGTACCGGCCGGTGCCGGTCACCTCGTGTGCCGCGTGCTCGCCCGGGAGCCGCTCGACGTCGCCCTCCCCGCGGGCCATCCGCTCGCGTCGAGGAGCGTCCTCGCCCCGGGCGACCTCGTCGGCACGACGTGGATCGCGGTACCGGTCGGCTTCCCCTTCGACAGCGTGCTGAAGGCGGTCGAGGCCGCCACGGGCACGCCGCTCGCGCGCCGGATGCGGCTGGTCGACAACCGCCTCGTCGAGTCCATGGTCGCCGCGGGCGAGGGGCTCGCGCTCCTGCCGCGCTTCACGACCGCGCCCAACCCGGGAACCGTGCTCCGGCCGCTGACCGGCGTCAACGCCCAGCGCGCGATCGTCGCGATCGCCAGGCCCGACCACTACGCGAGGAGGGCGGTACGGACGGTGGCGGACCTGCTCGCCCAGGTGGGGTCAGAGGTCATGGATCGCCATGCTGACCTTTCACGGGGCCCGACGGCTAGGCTGCAGCCATGAGCACCGAGCAGCAGGGCGCGTCACAGAAGCCTTCCCCGCCACGCATTCTGGTCGGCGTCGACGGCTCGGACGACGCGATGCGAGCAGTCATGTACGCGCTCGGGACGGCCGAGCGCACCGGTCACGACATCTGGCTCGTACACGCCGTCGACGACGGTGTCCTCACGAGCGGCTGGGGTGTCGTGTACGACCCGACGATCCTCTCGTCCGTCGGCGAGGAGGCGCTCGCGGTCGCGAAGCTCTTCCTGTCCGACAACGGGTTCCCGCCTGAGCGCGTCCACGCCGAGGTGCTCATGGGGCACCCGACGGCCGTGCTCGCCGACCTGTCCGAGAACGCGGACCTCTGTGTCGTGGGTCGTCGCGCGGCGGGCGGCCTCGACCGCATGTTCATCGGCTCCACCAGCCTCTCCCTCGGCGGGTCCGCGCACTGCCCTGTCGTCGTCATCTCGGCGGCGTCGACGCCGGGACGGACGGGCGCGCACAAGCGCATCGCCGTCGCGGTGACCGCTCCCGACAAGGCCAAGCACCAGGTCGAGTGGGCTCTCCAGGAGGCCCGGGACCGCGGGTCCGCCCTCATCGTCGCGCACGTGGTCGCGCCCGCCCCGACCGGCCTCTTCGCCGCGTTCAAGGCACAGCCGACCCCGGAGTCGACTGCGAGGGCCCGCGCCGCCCTCGGCGTGATGCTCGACGAGCTCCGCCGCGACTACCCGGACGTGACGATCGAGGGGGAGATCCTCGAGGGGATGCCGATCGAGAAGCTCGTCGACCAGACGGGCACCATCGATCTTCTCGTCCTCGGCATCCATCCCCATCCGGTGACCGGCGTCTCGTTCGGCGGGCCGCTGCGTGGCGTCCTCGCCCACGCGCTGTGCCCCGTCTGCCTCGTGAGGTGAGGCTCCCGGTCGGACCGTAGGCTGGGACGGCCATGGAGCCATTCCTCGACGTCGATCCCGACCTGCCCATCGCCGCCGCCGTCCCCGAGATCGCGGCGGCGCTGCTGAGCAGCCAGGTCGTCGTCGTCGCCGGCGAGACCGGGTCCGGCAAGACGACCCAGCTCCCGAAGATCTGCCTCCTCGCCGGGCGCCGCAGCATCGGCCACACGCAGCCCCGGCGCATCGCGGCGCGGACCCTTGCCGAGCGCATCGCCGAGGAGACCCGTACCGACCTGGGCGACGTCGTGGGCTACCAGGTCCGGTTCACCCGCAAGGCGGGCAGGAGCACGCGGGTCAAGGTGATGACCGACGGCATCCTCCTCGCCGAGATCGCGCACGACCGGGAGCTCCGCGCCTACGACACGATCATCGTCGACGAGGCCCACGAGCGGAGCCTCAACATCGACTTCCTCCTCGGCTACCTCAAGCAGCTCCTGCCGCGCCGGCCGGACCTCAAGGTCATCGTGACGAGCGCCACGATCGACACCTCGCGCTTCTCCCAGCACTTCGACGACGCGCCCATCGTGGAGGTCTCCGGTCGTACGTACCCCGTCGAGCTCCGCTACCGGCCGGTACGGGACGACGGCGCCGTGTCGGACGAGGACGAGCCGTCGCGCTCCCGTCCGGCTCCGCCCGCTGACGACCGCGACCTGGCGGAGGCGATCTGCGACGCCGTGGAGGAGCTCCAGGCGGAGGGCGACGGCGACATCCTCGTCTTCTGCTCGGGCGAGCGCGAGATCCGCGACGCCTCGGACGCGATCACCGCGCGCAACCTGCGGTTCACCGAGGTGCTGCCCCTGTACGCGCGACTCTCGGTCGCCGAGCAGCACCGCGTGTTCGCCCCGCACACCGGGCGCCGGGTCGTGGTGGCGACGAACGTGGCCGAGACGTCACTGACGGTCCCCGGCATCAGGTACGTCGTCGACAGCGGCACGGCGCGCATCTCCCGCTACTCGAAGCGGACCAAGGTCCAGCGGCTGCCCATCGAGCCCATCTCGCGGGCCTCGGCGGACCAGCGTGCCGGGCGGTGCGGACGGGTCGCACCCGGCATCTGCATCCGCCTGTACAGCGAGGCCGACTACGACACCCGGCCGCAGTACACCGAACCCGAGATCCTGCGGACGAACCTCGCCTCGGTCATACTGCAGATGGCCGAGGCCGAGCTCGGGGACATCGTCGACTTCCCGTTCGTCGAGCCCCCGGACGCCGCACAGATCACGGACGGCCTCCGGACGCTCACCGAGCTGGGAGCCCTGGAGGGACGCGGGACCAGCCCTCGGCTCACGCCGGTCGGGCACCGTCTCGCCCGCCTTCCGGTCGACCCGCGGCTGGCCCGGATGCTCGTCGAGGCGGCGGCCCGAGGGTGCCTGCGCGAGGTACAGGTCATCGTCGCGGCGCTGGCCATCCCGGACGTCAAGGAGAGGCCGCAGGAGAAGCGGGAGCAGGCCGACCAGCTCCACCGGAGGTTCTGGGCGCCGGCCCCCGGGGGGGACGGGGAGCAACCGCCGCCGGACGGGTCGGACTTCATGGCGATCCTGCGCCTGTGGGAGTACCTGCGCGAGCGGCGAAAGGCCTTGTCGGGCAACGCCTTCCGCCGCCTCTGCCGGGACGAGTTCCTCAACGCGCTCCGGGTCCGCGAGTGGCAGGACCTCCACACTCAGCTGCGGCAGATCTGCGACGAGCTGGGCCTCGACCGCAACGCCGAGCCGGCTCCCGCTGACCACGTCCACACGGCCGTGCTGTCCGGCCTGCTCAGCCACGTCGGCCTCCTCGACACCCGCAACGAGCGGACGGACCTGCCGCCGCGGAAGCGGGCGCGCCTCGGTCCCCGCGAGTACCGGGGCGCTCGGGGCGCCACGTGGGCCATCGCCCCCGGCTCGGCGATCGCCCGGACGCCACCGCCTCTCGCCGTCGCGTACGAGCTCGTCGAGACGACGCGGCTGTGGGCGCGTACCGTCGCCGCCGTCGAGGCCGAATGGGTCGAGGCGGTGGCTGAGCACGTGCTGAGCCGCACGTACTCGGAGCCGCACTGGTCCGAGTCGCAGGGCGCCGTGCTGGCGTACGAGACGGTGAGCCTGTACGGGATCCCCATCATCGCCGGCCGTACCGTCCAGTACTCCCGGATCGACCCCGAGGAGGCGCGGCGGATCTTCATCCAGTCGGCCCTCGTCGAGGGACGCTGGCGCACCAGGCACCACTTCGTACAGCGCAACGCCTCCGTGCGCGAGCAGGCCGCAGAGCTCGAGGAGCGGACGAGGCGGCGCGACCTCGTCGTCGACGACGCCGCGATCTTCGCGTTCTACGACGCCCGGGTCCCCGCCGACGTCGTCTCCCAGCGCCACTTCGACGCGTGGTGGCGCACGAAGCGACACGAGGACGACGCGTACCTCGACCTGGCGCTCGAGGACCTCGTGGCGAGCGACGACACCGACGTCTCGGCGTCCGGCTTCCCCGACTGGTGGCGAGTCGGGAGCCACGAGCTGGAGATCACGTACGTCTTCGACCCGGGCTCGCAGCATGACGGCGTGACGATCGAGATCCCGGTCGCCATCCTCAACCAGCTGCCTCCCGCCGCGTTCACGTGGAACGTCCCGGGCTACCGGGAGGAGCTCGCCACCGAGCTGATCCGCTCGCTGCCCAAGCAGGTACGGACGGCGTTCGTGCCCGCCCCCAACCACGCCGCGGCCGCGCTGGCGTGGCTCGCGCAACGCCCGGACGTCGCCTCGGCACCCTCGGGCGACACCGCCCCCGACGACATCACGTTCCCCGAGGCCCTCGCCGTGGCGCTCCGGGCGCTCACCGGCACTGACCCGTCGGGCCTGTGGGGCGACCGCGAGCTGCCGCCTCACCTCCGAGCGACCCTCGTCGTCGTCGACGGCGCCAAGGAGGTCGCACGTGGCGAGGACCTCGCGGCTCTTCAGACGAGGCTCACCACGACGGTCAGCCGGACGTTGACGAGGGTGAACCGCCGGGCGTCCGTCACCGGGGCGACGACCTGGTCGTTCCCGCCGCTCGAGGAGCGCCTGGTGACCCGGACGGGGTCCACCGAGGTCGTCGGCTACCCGGCGCTCCACGACGAGGGGCGCAGCGTGGGCGTCGCCGTCCTCGACACTGAGGTGCGGGCCCGCGCCACCCACGCGAAGGGACTCCGCCGGCTGGTCCAGCTCACCGCGCCCGACCCGACGACGTGGGTGGTGTCGAGGATGTCGAACGCCACGAAGCTGCAGCTGGGTACGAGCCCGTACCCGACGGTGCCGGCGCTGCTGGCCGACGCACGGCTCCGTGCGATCGACACCTCCCTCGCCGCGCTGGGCGTCGACCCCTGGACCGTCCGGTCCGCGGAGCGGTTCGCCGAGGTGCAGGTGGAGGTGCGGGAGCGGCAGGCGGACACGATGCGTGGGATCGTCGCCTACGTCGGCGAGGTGCTCGCCCGCCACCAGGAGGTGCAGCGGCAGCTGGCCGCCACCCCCTCCTCGTACGTGGTCGACGACGTCCGCGAGCAGGTGGGGAACCTCCTCCACGCGGGGTTCGTCCTCACGACGCCGGACCCGTGGTTCGCCCACCTGTCCCGCTATCTCCATGCCGCCGGGATGCGCCTCGTGTCCTACCGGTCGAACCCCACCCGCGAACGGCAGTCCGCGGACGTCATCGCGGACCTCGAGGACGAGTACGCGGAGCTCGCGAGCACGTACCCGGACGGCCCGCTGCCGCCGGCGGTCGAGCACGTCGGGTGGCTCCTCGAGGAGCTGCGAGTCAGCCTCTTCGCACAGCAGCTGCGCACGGCGGAGCACGTGTCCGCCAAGCGCGTCCGCCAGGCGATGGCGTCCTGCCGCCGCTGAGCGTGCCGTGTCACCTATCCTTGCCCGGTGCCGACGAACCGGGAGATGAGCCATGCGTGAGCACCATCGGCCTGTGACCGTGGACGCCGCCTACTTCGAGGCGGTCGCCGACGGGCCGGCGCCGGACGAGCTCCGCGAGATCGCGGACCGTACCGCGTGCGTCCTCGTCCGGGGGGCCCGGGCGGAGGGCGATGCAGCCCTCGCCGAACGCGTCGTCCACCTCGCCGACACGGAGGGCATGGAGACGCTCGCGGACCTGTGGTCCTCCTCGGCACCCGACTCGCTGGCAGGGTCCCTGTGGCGGCTGTACGTCGTGCGCGAGTGGATCCACGCCGACCCTCTGCGTGCCACCCGTGCCTATGAGGCCGGCTCGGGTACCGCCCAGGTCGCGCGTGCCGTGGCCGGCGTCTCCGACCCACCCGATCCCGAAGCCATGTGCAGGGTCATCGACGACGTCCTGCGTGGCATCGTCAACGGCGACTTCGCCGACGTGCTGTGGCGCGCGTCAGCCGTGCTCCACGTGATGGGCGCGGGCCGTGCGCTGACCCAGACCCGCCCCTCCGACGTCCGGGAGAGCGCCCGGATGATCACCCTCGCCGACGAGCTCCATCGCGCGGGGCACCTCGAGCTGGCGGGCCACCTGGCCTGACGGCTGACGCCCTCCGGCAGGCGACGGGGTTGGGTGACGTTCTCGGAGCCCCTAGACTGACGGCCGGTACGCCGGGTTGCGGAAGCCCCGGGCTCCACATTCAGCCGCTACGAGCGGCCACGCGCCGTGAGGCGCTCCCGGCCCGGCGTACCTCCAGCCCCCTCATCCGCACCGGCTCAGCGCGCCGTGCGCCGTCGACCGGATTCGCCGGTACGGCAGCCAGGCATTGTCCGAAGGCCGTAGCCTCGGGAACGTGAACGAAGCTCGAGACCTGTACGAGGTCGTCCCCGAGACCTGGGAAGCGGTCAAGGGCACGGGCGCGCCCCTCATCCACCTCCTGGACGGCTTCCTCGACGCCGGCCGGGTGACGCACGCCACCGCGGCCCACCTGCTGAGGACCTGCCACCCGGAGCGGGTCGTCACCTTCGACATCGACGAGCTGCACGACTTCCGCAGCCGGCGGCCGATCATGACCTTCGACACGTACCACTGGACGGCGATCCAGATGCCGCACCTCGTCATCGACCGGCTCACCGATGAGGACGGCCGGACCTTCCTCCTCATGCACGGCCAGGAGCCGGACATGCGGTGGGAGCGGACCGTGAGAGCGACCCTGGACATCTGCGACGAGCTCCACGTCAGTCGCCTCTACACGGCCTCCGGCATTCCCCTCGCCGTGCCGCACACACGGCCCACCGGCATCACCCGTCACGCCACGGAAGCAAGCCTCGCCCACGACAACCCGCCGCTCATCGAGCGCATGGACGTACCGGGGCAGTGGTCGGCGATGCTGGAACTGAGGGCGGGGGAGGCCGGAAGGGTGGCCATGGGCTACGTCGCCCACGTGCCCCACTACCTCTCGCAGGTCCACTTCCCGCAAGCGGTGAAGGTGGTCGTCGAGCAGCTCATGGCGGACACGGGACTCCGGATCCCCCTCGGGGACCTGCCGAAGGAGGTCGCCGAGAACGCCGAGCTCATCGATGCCGAGGTCGCCGGGTCGTCGGAGACGGCTGAGCTGGTCGCGGCGCTCGAGGAGGCCTTCGACACCGCCCACGAACGGGTGGCGCCCGTCCCCACCGCGGACGAGATCGGCGCCGAGTTCGAGCGCTTCCTCGCCGAGCGTGAGCAGGACCAGAACCCGTAGCCCATGCCGCGAACCATCGACGACCTGGTGGCCGTCCTCGACCTCGAGCAGATCGAGCCCGACCTCTTCCGTGGTCCCGCCGCGCAGACGAGCCTGCAGCGCACCTACGGGGGCCAGGTGCTCGCCCAGTCCGTCGTCGCCGCGTACGGCACGCTGCCCGAGGGGCGCGTCCTCCACTCGCTCCACGCCCAGTTCCTCGAGGCGGGCCGCGCCGACTCGCCGATCCTGTACGACGTGCTGCCGACGCGTGACGGGCAGCACTTCTCCACCCGCCTCGTCACGGCGCGACAGGGCGGGCGCCGCATCTTCACCATGGGCTGCTCAGCCCAGGCACCCGAGCCCGGGCTCGACCACCAGGACCCCGTACCGGACGTGCCGCCGCCCGAGGACTGCCCGGCGATGTCGGACGTGCTGGCCCGCCACCTCGGGCCCGGAGCGCGCATGTTCGGCCAGTGGGAGGAGCTCGAGGTGCGGTACGCGTCCGGGCTGGCGGACGCGCCGCCCCACCACCGGGCCTCGCTGGCGGTATGGGTGCGGGCGAACGGCCGGCTGCCCGACGACCCCGTCCTCGATCAGGCCGTCCTCGCCTACCTGTCCGACCTCACGATCCTCAGCGTGAGCCTCATCCCGCACGGCCTGTCCTACGGTCCCGGGATGGTCGCGGCATCCCTCGACCACGCGATGTGGTTCCACCGGCCCGTGCGTGCGGACGACTGGATGCTGTACGACCAGATCTCGCCCTCGGCATCCGGGGCGCGTGGCTTCTCGCTGGGGCGCATCTTCTCCGCGGACGGCCTCGCGGCCACGGCGGCACAGGAGGGCCTCATCCGGGTCGTCGACGCGCCCGGCGGCTCCTAGGACATACCGGGCCGGCGGCTCCCGGGACGCAGGGTCACGCACGCGAAGGTGGCTGCGGTGAGCGAGCACGACAACGCCGCCCCCTCGGGTGAGAGGGAGGCGGCGTCGGGTGTCGGTCAGGCGGCGAGCTCGCCGCTGCGCAGCTTGGCGATGGCGTGGCGCTCGATCTGGCGGACGCGCTCGGCCGTGATGCCCCAGACCTCGCCGATGTCGGCCAGCTTCGCCTGACGGCCGTCGAGGAGTCCGTACCGGCGTCGTACGACGTCGGCGGACCGCTCGTCGAGCTTGGAGAGCATCTGCTCGAGCCGTGCACGCTCCTCGGCGTCGAGGACCATCTCGTCGGGTCCGGGCGCCGGCTCGCGGGCGATGAGGTCGCCGAGCGCGGTGTCACCGTCCTCCTCGACAGGAGCGTCGAGGGACACGTGCTCGCGGGAGAACTGGATGAGCTCGAGGACCTTCTCCTCCTCGATCGCCATCTCCTCGGCGATCTCCCTGAGCTCGGGCTCGCGGCCGAGGCGACGTTCGAGTGTCCGGCGGATCGCCGAGACCTGGTTGATCTGCTCGGCGACGTGGACCGGGAGGCGGACGATGCGCCCCTGCTGGGCGATGCCGCGGCTGATCGACTGCCGGACCCACCACGTCGCGTACGTGGAGAACTTGAAGCCCTTCGTGTAGTCGAACTTCTCGACGGCGCGGATGAGGCCGGTGTTCCCCTCCTGGACCAGGTCGAGGAGCGGCATCGCGGAGCGGCCGTACTTGCGGGCGACGGAGACGACGAGACGCAGGTTCGCGGTGACGAAGCGGGTCATCGCCTGCGCGCCGATGTGGGCCAGCTCCTCGAGCTCGTCGCGCGTCGCGACCACCGGGGATCCACCGCGGTCGTCGTCGGTGATGTCGCCGTCGAGGATCGCCTGTGCGTACAGCCCGGCCTCGATGCGCCGCGCGAGCTCGACCTCCTCCTCTGCAGTCAGCAAGGCCGTCCGCGCAATCCCGTCGAGGTACAGTCCGACAGCATCCTTGCCATCGATTCCTTCGGTGGTGCGGGTCCTGCGGGCCGTCGACAGTGCCATGAGCGATCCTTTCGTCGTCACCATCACAACGCCCAGGTACCCCGAAAGGTTTCCTTCCAGCGCCGGAAAGGGACCCTGACCGTACCCTGAACAGTGGAACTTTCAACCCTGGGCCGAGGAGGACTCGTCCGAGGCCACCTCGACGGGCTCGGACGGGTCCAGGGAGACCAGGTCGCGGGCCTCCACCTCCCGGTCCGGGACCGTCGTCGGTGCCTCGAGGTGGACGGCTCCGGACGGGATCAGGCCGGCACCCCCGTACCTGGCCATGACCCGCGCTTGCGCCACC
>DASSQF010000183.1:0-5176 GCA_035702685.1 Propionibacteriaceae bacterium | reverse complement strand
GGTCCCGATCCGAAACCGTCCAGGGTCATGAACAGCTCGACGGTGTAGGTCGCCATGTACGGGCTCCTTCCGTCAGTGCCCGTCAGGCTATCCCGCGCTCGTCGACGCGCCCGGGCTCACAGCTCCGTGAGGGGCACGTTCGCATCGGTGAGACGATCGGCGTCGACCCGGCGTCCGACGAGCGCTCTCAGGTCGTCGTTGACGTCCCAGATGTTCACGTTCATCGCCGCCGTCACGACACCGTCCCGCAGCCAGAACGCGATGAACTCGCCCGACTCCTCGCTGCCGCGGATCACCACGTCGTCGTCGGGACCGCTGCGGCCGACGTACTCCATGCCGAGGTCGTACTGGTCCGTGTAGAAGTACGGCTGCCAGTCGTACGTCGAGTCCTTGCCGAGAAGCACCTCGCCCGCGAGGCGCCCCTGCCGGATCGCGTTGTCCCAGTGCTCCACGCGGAGCCGGGTCCCGAGGGCGGTGTTCATCGCGTTCGCGACGTCGCCGACGGCGAGCACGTGGTCGGCCGCGTGCAGGGTCTCGTCGACGACGATGCCGTTGTCGACCGGCAGCCCAGCCTCCTGGGCGAGCTCGGCGTTGGGCGCGATGCCCACGCCGACGACGACCAGGTCGGCCGGTACGAGCTCGTCTCCCACCCGTACGCCCGTCGCCGAACCCGAGCCCTCGATGGCCGAGACCGTCACGCCGGTCCGGAGGTCGACGCCGTGGTCGCGGTGCAGACGCGCGAAGTACGTGCCCATGCGCTCGCCGAGCGCCCGCTTGAGCGGAACGTCGTCGTGCTCGAGGACGGTGACGTGGGTCCCCGCCAGGACTGCCGCGGCAGCCACCTCAAGGCCGATCCAGCCGGCTCCGATGACCACGAGGCGCTTGCCCTCGCCGAACGACTCACGCAGCGCCAGGCAGTCGGGGATCCGCCGCAGCATGTGGACGCCGGACAGGGTCGCGCCGGGGAGGTCGAGGGTGCGGGGGCGGGCGCCGGTGGCGATGACGAGGTCGTCGTAGGTGAGCGTCTCACCCGAGGCGAGCTGTACGGTCCGCCCGGCCACGTCGATCGCCACGGCCGCGTCGTCGAGACGCGTCTCGACCTGGTTCGACGCGTACCACTCGGCCTCGTGGACGTACAGCGAGTCCAGCTCGTCCTTGCCCTGCAGGACCCCCTTCGACAGCCCGGGCCGCTCGTACGGGCGCTCCCCCTCGTCGCCGACGATCGTCACCGGGCGGGTGTCCCCCGCCTCGCGGATCGTGGACGCCACGTTCGCCGCCGCGAGGCCCGCGCCCAGGATCACCACTCCACCGGTCATGCCGTCCTCCTCTCGTCGATCGCGGCGAAGAACTCAGCACGTGCCGTCGCGTCGCGCCTCAGCTCGCCCGTGAGCGCCGTCGTTCGGGTCGTCGCGCCCACCGCCCTCGCGCCCCGCAGGCTCATGCACGAGTGCTCGGCGGTGACGACCACCCCTACCCCGCGCGGCGACAGCTCAGCGTCCAGCCAGTCCGCGATCTGCTTCGTGAGCCGCTCCTGGACCTGAGGGCGACGGGAGAACATCTCGACGACCCGGGCGAACTTCGACAGGCCGAGGATGCGGTCCCCGGGCAGGTATCCGATGTGCGCCACACCCTGGAACGGCAGGAGGTGGTGCTCGCAGACGGACTGCAGCGGGATGTCGCACACGAGGACGAGCTCGTCGTACGCCTCGTCGTTCTCGAACGTCGTGAGCTCGAAGTCGCGAGGCGTGAGGAGCTCGGCGTAGGCCTTCGCCATGCGTCGGGGGCTGTCCTCCGTGCCGGGCGTGTCGCACGCCACTCCGAGGGCCTCGAGGAAGGCTCGCGCTGCCGACTCCGCGGCGTCGAGGTCACGGGGCTTGACCAGCCCCGTGAGGCGGCGGGCGACGGGCAGCGCGGTGACGAGGTGCTCGGCGGGTGTGTAGCTCTCTAACGCAGACATATCTGTACATTAGAGACGCATTCCACTATCGTCAAGACACCGGAAGGTGAAGGTTCGAGGAAGCGATGAACGACTTCAAGCGCGACGTGACGGGCATCGGGGCGCTCGAGGACGACCTCCGCCGGGAGCTGTACGAGTTCGTGACGGCGTGCTCTCGACCGGTGAGCCGCGAGCAGGCCGCCCACGCCCTGGGCGTGCCGCCGCACCAGGCGAAGTTCCATCTCGACCGCCTCGAGGAGGCGGGACTTCTCAAAGCCGAGTACGTGCGCCTCACCGGCCGGTCGGGGCCCGGGGCCGGGAGACCGGCGAAGGTGTACCGCCGCAGCGACGCCGAGATCTCCGTGTCCTTGCCCGGGCGGGAGTACGCGCTCGCGGGCGAGCTCATGGCGACGGCCATCGACGACTCGTCCCGCTCGGACCTCCCCGTCGTCGAGGCGCTCGCCCGCGCCGCCCGTGCACGCGGGGCCGAGCTCGGGGAGGCCGCGCCGCCGGACTCTGCCGCGCTCGAGTCGGCGAAGGAGCTCTTGAGCGGACTCGGGTACGAGCCCCGGGTCGAGGGCGACGCGGTCCTCATGGCCAACTGCCCGTTCCACTCCCTGGCCGCGGGACACCCTGCACTCGTGTGCGGCATGAACCAGGCGCTCCTCGAGGGCGTCTGCGACCGGCTGGACGGCCTGGAGGCCCGGCTGGAGCCGGCCGAGGACCGGTGCTGCGTCGTCCTGCACCGGACAAGGGCTTCCTCGGCGTAGGGGCACCTCGTCTCCTCTCCGCGGCGTGCCACGCACGCGCCCGGGCCCGCGTGGCGGACCACGAGCCGGCCTCTCGTCAGCCGTCCACGATCAGGCCGAGGAGGCCACCGAGTACGAGGTCGCGGCGGGCTGACACGTCCTCCAGACGGCAGACACGGTGCGTGGGCGGCTTCCCGTCGCGGCGACGTGCCAGCTGCTCGTCCGCGATCCGTACCCAGGCGTCGTCGAACAGGCGCGTCGGGTCGCCCTCGACGTCGTCCATCCCGAGGTGCTCCCTCCACAGCCGCAGCCGCGTCTCCCGGACGAGCTGAGGCTCGGTCACGATGATGTTCGCCTCGGTGTCGTTGAAGAGGGAGTGCGCGTTGAGGTTGGCTGACCCGATGGTGAGCCAGTGGTCGTCGACGATCCCGACCTTGGCGTGGACGTACGTCCCGGGACTCTCGTCGGCGAGCGATTGGAGGGTCGCCGCGAGGAGCCTGCGGTCGACGTCGGCCTGGACGAGACGGGACAGCTGCCCGAGCGTGGTGTCCCGGCCCGTGGCTGGCCGGCGAGGCAGCAGGAGGATCATCCGGAAGTCGGCCGAGGGCGGGTGGACGAGCTTGTCCTCGAGGATGTCGACGATCTCCGGGGCCCAGAGGAACTGGTTCTCGAGATAGACGAGGTGCTGGGCCGCGGCGAGCGCGCGTCGGTAGGCCGCGAGGATCGAGAACTCGCCGTGCGGCCGGAAGCCGTAGATCCTCTCCGGCACCGTCCGGACGAACGTCACGTCGTACGGACCCGCCGGCGCCGGCGGCTCCGGATCTCTCACCCGCTCCCCCGTGACCTCGTGCCACCGGGCGTTGATGTGCGAGGCGACGTCGGCGACCACCGGTCCCCGCAGGCGTACGGCGGCGTCGTGCCAGCCCAGCGACTCGCGTGGTTCGTGCCCCTCGGTGTCCCACCGGTCGTTCGTGAGGTGGGTGAGGTCCAGTCCGCCGACGTACGCGACCTCGTCGTCGACGACGAGGAGCTTCTCGTGGTGGCAGTGCTGCAGGTACTCACGGTGGTCGAGCTCCACGGCGACGCCGGGGATCTCGAGGAAGCCGTCCCTCGCGCGGCGTGCATCCGCCCTCGTGGGGTGCATCACCGGGACCTGCGCGCCTCCCCAGATGAGGACCTGGACCGTGGCCCTCGACGCGGCGTCGGCCAGCGCGTCCCGCAGCGTCACGCTCTCGTCGCCCCTCGTCAGGGCGAACTCCGGCATCGCGTGCCAGCCGGCGATCTGGACGCTCCGACGCGCGCTGCGGATCGTGTCGAGCATGGCGCGGAACGCGGCATCCCCGTCGATGAGGACCTCGACGCTGTTGCCGTGGCGCAGCGGCGAGCTGCTCGTGTCACCCGCGCCGTCGTCGAGGTCGAGAACCTCCGGGGAGCCGTTGCGAGCCATGCGGTGCCTGTGGTGGGTACGGATCCGTGACTCCAGGAGACGTCCTGCGGCCTCGTCCACGCGAGCACCCCACGAGACGCCCCTCGGGGGTCGGACGCGCATGATCCTCCCTGACGCTCGTGCTCACTGCCGTACAGGCATTCTTCCCCACCACCGAAGCGATCCGGTAGTGAGCCGGGCGTCAGGCCGTACGTGCCCGAGAGCCTGAGGCCAGGTCGGCAGTCACGAAAGGCCTCAGACCTTGTCGGCAGGCGATAGGGGCATCGAGCCTCGGCCGGCAGGCGACGATGACATCACGCCTGGTCGCTGGTGGTCGCCTCGACGACGAGGATCTGGAGGCTCGGCTCCGCTCCGACCTGGCGGAACAGCGTCGGTGCCGCGGGCGGCTCCGGCGCGGCACGCATCGCGTCCAGGGCCTGCTGGTCCCGCCACAGCGTCTGGATCCGCCAGGAGCCGTCACGGCCGCGCAGCAGCTCTGTACGTTCGAGGCCGTCGGGCTTGGGTCCGTCCAGCAACCTCCGGAAGCCCTCGACGAGCGAGGACTCCTGCTCCGCGTCCACCACAGCGGTGACCTCGGTCATGACCTTCATCGCAACCCCCTGCCTGCGCAGCGCCTGCGCTCCCGCCCACCGCTGGATGGTGACGCGGGATCAGTAGGGATTGAACCAGAAGAAGGCCCAGGTGGCGACGACCAGAACGAGGACCACCGCCGACCCCGTGAGCACGACCCACCGGCGCCGCAGAGGCGCCTACACGATGCCGCTGATGGCGAGGAGTGCGAGGACGCCTGCAAAGGCCACGGTCCCATCCCCCCTGAGCTCGGCGCCGTCACGACTCCGGCCGCCGTCGACTGGAGCCGCTGATGCCTTCATTGTCGACCTCCGGTCACCCGACGGCTGACGATCGGCCCATCTCCTCGATTCCGCTTGACCCACACCACCAGCAGGCACACTGGACGCATGACCTCGGGCAGCACCGAACGCACCGTCCTCTACGGCATCAGCTCCCGCGCCTGGGAGCACCCAGCAGATAGGGGTGCGCTCG
>DASSQF010000182.1:0-3469 GCA_035702685.1 Propionibacteriaceae bacterium | reverse complement strand
GCCGCCGAGCGGCTGCGCGACGACCCCGGCCTCACGAGTCTGCCGCAGCGTGTCTCGCTGTGGGCGCCGGGCCGGCTGGCCCCCTCCGAGCGCACGCTCCTCGACGCCCTCGGAGCGGGCCGCGACGTCACCGGGGGGTGGCCGGCGGCCTCACTGTCAGGTGACCACCCCCTGGCGACCAGGCTCGGGCAGGCAGGGCGCGCCGCGCTGGCTGCAGCTTCGCGCGACCTGCCCGTCGAGCTCGTGACGACCCTGCCCTCACCAACGACGACCCTCCTGTCCCGGCTGCAGGAGCAGGTGCGCACGGGCTCGCTCGGTGCGGGAGTCGGGGGCGGTACGGCGTCAGGCGAGGGCGCCGCGCCTGCGCCGGCGGTGGTGGCGGGTACGGACCGTGGCGTCGCGCGTGGGGCTGCGATGGCGGGTACGGACGCGCACCTGAGCGACTCGTCGATCCGGGTGCACCTCAGCCACGGCCTGCTGCGCCAGGTGGAGGTGCTCCGGGACGTGCTGTGCGACCTCATGGACAGCCGTCCGGGGCTGGAGCCGCGGGACGTGATCGTGTACACGCCGCAGCTCGAGCAGGTCGCCCCTCTCGTCCGGGCCCTGTGCATGGCCGACCCGGACGTCTCGAGCACGCCGGCCCATCCGGTCAACGGGCTGCGGGTCCGCGTGACGGACCCGTCGCCGGCCCGCACGAACCCTGTGCTCGACGTGCTGTGGCGTCTTCTCGACCTGGCGACGTCGAGGGCCGAGCTCGGCGATCTGCTCGCCCTGTGCGGCACCCCGCCCGTCGCCAGGAGGTTCCGGCTCGACGAGGAGCGGCTCGAGACGCTGGGCGAGCTGCTGGAGCACGCCGGGGTGAGGTGGGGAGTCGACAGCGCGTCCCGCGACGTCTTCGGTCTGTCCGGGATCAACCAGAACACCTGGCTCACCGGTCTCAACCGTCTGGTCCTCGGCGTGGCGCTGTCCGAGCGCGACCTCGCGCACGTGTCCTCGGTGCTCCCGCTCGACATGGTCGACTCGAGCGACCTCGACCTCGTCGGTGCGGTCGCGGAGATCCACTCGGTCGTGCGCCAGGCCGTCGTGACGTTCCGCGAGCCGGCTACCCCGGCCGTGTGGGTCGACCGCTTCCGCGACTTCCTCGCCCGGCTGGTCGACGTCTCGTCCGGCGACGCCTGGCAGCTCGGGCACGCGCAGGGACTCCTCGGCGACCTGGCGACGGCATCGGGAGCGGACGCGCCGGTGATCGGCCTCGGCGACATGCGCCATCTCGTGGCCGACTGGCTCAGGGCCCACCCGCCGCGCTCCACCCTGCTGACCGGCAATCTCACCGTGACGACGCTCGACGCCCTCCGGCACGTCCCCCACAAGGTCGTCTGCCTCCTGGGAGTCGACGAGGCGGCCTTCCCGCGGGCCTCGCGACGATCGGGCGACGACCTCCTCGAGCTTGCCGCAGACCCCGAGGACCCCCACGCCGCTCTCGACGACCGGCAGCTGTTCCTGGACGCGCTCATGGCCGCCACCGAGAGCTTCGTGGTGATCGGCGCCGGACGGGACCAGCGGACGAACGAGGTCATGCCCGTGTCGGCGCCCGTGAGCGACCTCCTCGACGCGGTGGAAGGGCTGGGAGTGAGCCGGAACTCGGTGCTCGTGGAGCACGCGCTGCAGCCCTACGAGCCGTCGGCCGAGCGCACGTACGACACGTGTGCGGTGGAGGCTCGGCGCGCGCAGCTCGAGCCCAGGCCGGTGGCGCGGGACCGTTTCGACACGTCGGCGCTTGCCGCCGCACCACGCCCGGCCGGCGTCACCCTCGCCGAGCTCACGGCGTTCCTCAGGCACCCCGCCCGTGAGTTCCTCAAGCACCGCGTGGGCTCCTGGTACGGGATGACGCGGAGCGAGCTCGACGCACGTACGGACGTGGCCGCCTCGCCGGCGCCGTCCCAGATCCCCGTGGAGCTTGACGCCATGGGGGCTTGGAGCCTGGAGAACCGGCTGCTCCAGCTCGCCGTCGCGGGCCACCCGCGCCCCAGCATCATCGAGGCGGAGGTGCGACGCGGGGAGCTTCCACCCGGCGTGCGGGGGCAGGTGGCCCTGGACAAGGCGACGGGCCGGGTCGGCGAGGTGCTCGACCACCTCAGCCCCTACCTCGACAGGAGCATCGACCACCTCGACGTCACCGTGGACCTGCCCAGCGGCACCCGCATCAGCGGGCGCATCCCCGTTCGGGGTGACACGGTGGTCGAGGCCACGACGTCGAAGCCGTCGGACCGCAGGCTCATCGAGCCGTGGCTCAGGCTCATGATGCTCACGGCGGGCACGGACGGTGAGTGGTCCTCGGTCGTCTGCTCCTCGCGCCGGATCGTCACCTTGGCGCGGACGACGCGCGACGAGGCGGCGCGCCAGCTCGACGTCCTCGTGGGTCTCATGACCCAGGGCTGGGACAGGCCTCTCCCCCTGCCGCCACGCGTGTGCTGGGAGCTCGCGGACCCCCACGCCCTCGCGGACGAGGAGCGGCTGCGGAAGACCTGGGAGTACGACTGCGACGCCACCTGGCGCCTCTTCTTCGCGGATCTCAGCGAGATCGAGGACGCGGCCGTCCCGCATGGCGGCCTTCGTGCGCTGGCCCAGGCCGCCTACGGGCCGTTGGTGGGGGCCGTGCGATGACGGCCTTCGACGTCGCGGGGCCGCTCCCGCTCGGGCAGACCGTCGTGCTCCAGGCGAGTGCCGGCACGGGCAAGACCCATGCCGTCGCCACCCTCGCTGCCCGCGCCGTCGCGGAAGGAGTGGTGACTCTCGACGAGCTCATGGTCATCACGTTCTCGAGCGCCTCCACCAGGGAGCTGAGGTCCCGGGTCCGGACCCGCCTGGTCGAGCTGCAGGACGCGCTCGTGTCCGCGGCCGGTGGTGGGGTCGTCGACGACCCGGCCTGGCGCCCCGTGGTCGCCACCACGTGTCCGGAGGAGGCGCTCGCGAGGATCTCGACGGCGCTCGTCCGCTTCGACACGGCGATGATCTGCACCACCCACCAGTTCTGCGACCGGATGCTCGCCGAGCTGGGCGTGCTCGCCGATCACGACCCGGAGACGGTCGCGGTCGAGAACGTGGACGACCTCGTCGAACAGGCCGTCGACGACGAGTACCTCGCCCGCTACGCCCGCACCGAGGGGGTTCCCTTCGACCACGCGACGGCCAGGACGATCGGCCGCGCCGCCGTCGACGACCCGTACCTGCCTCTGGTCCCCGGCCCTGGCGCGACGCCGAGGGGCGAGGAGCGGCGCTCGTTCGCGGAAGCGGTGAGGACGAGGGTCGAGGCCCGGAAGCGCCAGGTGGGCCTCTACACGTTCGACGACATGCAGACCCGCCTGCTCGACGCTCTGCGCCATCCCGTCGTGGGAGAGGCGGCACGCGAGCGCGTACGGCGGCGGTTCCCGCTGGTCCTCGTGGACGAGTTCCAGGACACCGACCCGGT
>DASSQF010000181.1:0-5769 GCA_035702685.1 Propionibacteriaceae bacterium | reverse complement strand
GGGTGTCAGAACCCGAGCACGTGGGGGTCAGAACCCGAGCACGCGGGGGTCAGAACCCGAGCACGCGCGGGTCGGAACACCCGAGCACGTGGGGGTCGGAACACGCGGGAAGGGCGCGGAGCCAGAGCTCGGGGACCGGTTGGGCCAGAACACGCGGAGTCAGCTCTCGCGGACGGCCACGATGACGTCGCGGTGGACGGAGGAGTCGACGCGGTGAGCGAACCGGCGCCACGGGCCGTCGTCCCGGACGACGAGGCCGGCGCGGGAGAGCAGGTCCGCCACCTTCTCCCGGGGCGTGCCGAGCGTGTTCCAGGACAGGCCGAGGGCCCCGCCGATCCTCAGCTGGCCGGCCCACACCGGGATGGCATCGGTGAGGAGTCCGGTCGCCGACCGGTCCCGGCCGCCCCCTCGTACATCGCTCGTCGAGCCGTGGACCACCCCGTACGGCGCGTCGGTCACGATCGCGTCGAAGCGCCGCTTGCCCCAGAGCTTCGCCGACTGCCGGGTGTCGCCGGTGAACACGCCGAGCGACAGGGTGCGCCCGTCGACGGTGGCCTCCGCGTCGAACCGCTTGCCGAGCGACTTGCCCTCCCGTCGTACAGGCGTCATCTCCGCGCTGTGCTTGACCCGCTTCCGCCGCAGGTACGTCTTGAGGTAGGCCGCCAGCGCCTCCACCGCCTTGGCGTCGCCCTCGACGCCCGCCGCGTCGTGGCCGAGCCGCCAGGCCTGCAGGAGCGTCGTGCCCCGTCCGCACAGCGGGTCGAGCACGGTCCTCGTCCCCGGGCCCGCGACCACCTGCGACAGCGTGACGTTGAGGAGCAGGCGGGTGAGCTGCTCGTTCGTCTTGCCGGGGTACTTCGGGATGGTCACGAGGTCCTCGTCGAGCACGTCGACAGCGGGCAGCTCGAGGGGCCGCAGCAGCCCGGAGACCTCCTCGTACAGCCCGAGCCTCGCGGACTGCTCCGCGACGGTACGCAGCAGGCGCTCGTCGGCCTCCGCGTCGAAACGCAGGTAGTCGACGCCGGCGATGACCACCGGCTCGACCTCGACGCCGGCGGTGACGGCCAGCTCGGCGGCCGCGAGGCGCGGGGCCTCACCGGCGTACACGCGGTTGAGGGACGGCGCGAGCAGCATGAGGAGTGGCACCGGCACATTCAACCGCATCTGGACCACGCGGCTGCGAGGCAGGCGCCGCCCCTAGGGTTGTCGCCGTGACGAAGGCTGCCGGGAGGAAGGCGGACGCTCCGCCGGTGGCGGGCGTGTACCACGGGCACACGGACACCCACCCCGAGCTGCCGGTCGACTCCGACGTCGACGCCGCAGGTCACTTCCACGGGCCCCTGCACCTGCGCTGGCGCTACATCTACGTGGTGTTCCTCGGTGGCGTCTTCGGGACGGTCGCCCGGTACGTGTTCTCCCTGTGGATCCCGAAGACGGACGGCCTTCCCGTCCCCACCCTCGCCGTGAACCTGCTCGGTGCGTTCATGCTGGGGCTGCTGCTCGAGCGCATGGTGGTCTCGGGCCCGGACCACGGTTGGCTGCGCCTCGCCCGCCTCCACTTCGGCACGGGCTTCCTGGGCGCCTTCACGACGTACTCGTCGTTCGCGGTCGAAACCGTCCTGCTCACGCACGCAGGGCGGCCGGCGATGGCCGTGCTCTACCTCGTCGCCACGCTCGTGGGTGGCGTCCTGCTCTGCGCCGCCGGCATCCAGGTCGGGGGTCGACGGTCGTGGTGATGCTGCTGCTCGCCGTGTGCGGGGGACTGGGTGCGGTCGCCCGCTTCGTCGTCGACGGGCTCATCCGCGGGCGCGTGCGGTCGATCGGCTCCATCGGCACGATCGTCATCAACGTCACCGGGGCGATCGCGCTGGGGATCATCGCCGGCCTGGTGGCCGCGCACGTCGCCCAGCCGGACTGGCAGCTCGTCATCGGGACGGGCTTCCTGGGTGGGTACACGACGTTCTCGACGACGTCGTTCGAGACCGTACGACTCGTGCAGCAGGGCCGCATCGGCCTCGCGGTCGGCCTGGGCCTGGCACAGCTGGCGCTGGCCCTGGCCGGGGCGGCCGGCGGTTTCGCTCTCGGCCTCAGCCTGTAGACCCCACCCGGCTGGTCCTCGCTCTCGGCCTCAGCCTGTAGACCCCACCCGGCTGGAACTCGCCCTCGGCGCCAGCCTGGAGGCGGCCCTGGGTCGGCCTCGGGCCGTCTCAGGCCAGGTTCACGTGGTGGTGCTCGAAGTGGGTGCCCTTCGCCCGCTCGTACGAGGCGAGGATCTCGGCCTCGGCGGCGGCGCGTCCGGTCCACGTGGCGCCCTCGACGGACTTGCCGGGCTCGAGGTCCTTGTAGACGGTGAAGAAGTGCTGGATCTCGAGGAGCTGGTACTCGGGGATGTCGCGGATGTCACGCAGGTACGCCTGGCGCGTGTCGGCGGTCGGCACGCACACGACCTTGTCGTCGCCGCCCATCTCGTCGGTCATGCGGAACATCGCGATCGCGCGGCACTCGATGAGTGCGCCCGGGAAGGTCGCCTCGGGGACCAGCACCAGCGCGTCGAGCGGGTCGCCGTCCTGGCCGAGCGTGCCCTCGATGAACCCGTAGTCGCTCGGGTACTGCGTCGACGTGAAGAGCGTGCGGTCGAGGCGGATGCGCCCGGTCTTGTGGTCGAGCTCGTACTTGTTCTTCGAGCCGCGCGGAATCTCGATCGTGACGTCGAACACGAGCCCCTCGGGACGCTCGATGTGAAGCTGCCGCCTGAGGTCGTCCTGCATGAGTCAGCTTCTTTCTATGATGTGTCGACTGTCTCGCAGCCTAGCCGTCCGGGAGGACTCTGTGCCACGACGAGCGTGGGGCTCCCTCGCGTTGTCCATGGTCCTCGTGCTCGCGGTCGCCGCGGGGGTGTGGTTCGCCGGCCCGAGGATCCTGTACGCCACCGGGCTCTGGACGGACGGCGGCAGCCCGACCATCGACCCGAGCCTGTACGCGCCGACGCCCCTCCCCACCCCGACGCCCGTGACACCCACGCCGGTCGCCGCGACCGCCAGCCAGGGGCGGCTGCCTGACGGACCGGCCCTGCTCACGAAGCTCGACGCGGTGGACCGTTCGTCCGTACCGACCGACGGCTTCGCCGTCCTGGACCCGTTCACGGGCGCGGTGGTGACCGGCGAGAACGCCGACACGCTCCTGATCCCCGCCTCGACGTTCAAGGTCCTCACGAGCGCGGCGGTCCTGCAGGCGTACGGGCCGGACCACCGCTTCACGACGAAGGTCGTCGCCGGGTCCGGGAACCAGATCGTGCTGGTCGGCGGCGGCGACCCGTACCTCAGTGGCGCCGGCAACGCCTCGTACCCGCAGCGGGCCTCGATCGCCGACCTCGCGGAGGCGACGGTGAAGAGCCTCGCGTCGTCCGGCCAGACCTCGGTCTCGCTCGCCTACGACGACTCGCTGTTCTCCGGCGACGCGTGGAACCCGGCCTGGGAGCAGGGGTACCACGAGTTCGCCACGCCCACCTCGGCGCTGTGGGTCGACGAGGACGTCGTCGGCGGCGTGCATCGCACGACGCCCTCGCTGGACGCCGCCAACGCCTTCGCCGCCCAGCTCCGTGCGCGCGGCATCCAGGTCACCGCCGTCGCGGCAGGCACGGCCCCGTCGGGCGCCGCGACGCTCGCGTCCGTACAGTCCCTGCCGCTCGACCTCATCATCTCCCAGGTGCTGCTCCACTCGGACAACGACGGCGCCGAGGTGCTCTTCCGGCACCTCGCCCTCGCGGACGGTGGGGCCGGGACCATCGCGGCAGGTCAGGCCGCCCTCCGGTCGCGGCTGGTGAGCCTCGGGCTGTGGCGGGACGGGATGGTCGTCGACGACGGCTCGGGCCTGTCCCGGGCGAACCGCGCGCCGTCGACCGTGCTCGCGCTGGCAGTCGCCAAGGGGTTCACCGACCCGCGGTACCGCGCTCTCGTCGACGGCCTGCCCACGGCCGCGGCCGACGGGACGCTGTACGCCAGGTACGACGACGCGCCGGAGGTGGCCGGACGCGGAGCGGTCCGTGCCAAGACGGGCACACTCACCGGCGTGCACTCGCTGGCGGGCTTCACCCGCACCGCGGACGGCGGCCTCGTCGTCTTCGCCTTCATCACCAACGACGTCGCTCCCGAGCAGGCGCTCGCGGCGCGCGACTGGCTCGAGCGGACCACGAGCGTCGTCGCTGCCTGCGGCTGTTGACGGAACGGTCGGGGCAAGACGGGCGGGCGTGGATCGACCCGCGTGAGGGGTGGACGTCACCCTGGCGTCACGTGGGCGTCGGCCGGGGGGTGACGCGGTTGAGCGTCAGGGAGGCGTACGGCCGGCGCATGCCGCAGGGTCGACCGTCCCACCCCGTCGGTACGCTCGCGGCATGACGTCTGTGCCTCCCGTCGACTGGGACCTCGCCGAACGGGTCGGGGCGCTCCTCGTCGACCCGGGCCCGGAGCTGGGGGAGCCCGAGCTCACCCAGGTCGTCGCCGGACTACGGGTCGCGGCGCAGCGGGCCGAGGAGATCGTCGCCCGTACCACGGGGCTGACCGCTCCGCCGGGCGCTCCGCCGCTCGTCGTCGACCGGCCGACCTGGCTGCGCTGGAACGTACGGCTCGCCTCGTGGATCTTCGCCCCCTACGTGAGCGAGCGCGCCTCCCTGCCGGAGCGTCTCGCGGGGGAGGCCACCGCCGTCCAGGTCGGCACCGTCCTCGCCTGGGTCTCCGCGCGAGTCCTGGGCCAGTACGACCCGTACGCGGAGGTGCCTCGCCTGCTGCTCGTCGCGCCGACCGTCGCCGCGGTCGAACGCAGCCTGGGCGTGGACCACGACGCGTTCCGGTTGTGGATCTGCATCCACGAGGTGACCCACCGCTACCAGTTCGGGCAGGCGCCGTGGCTGGCCGAGCACCTGCGCGGGCTCGTCGCCCAGGTGGTCGACGCCGAGACGCCGTCCCTGCTCGGACTGCTGCGCGGCGGCCGCTCCCTGAGCTTCGCCGAGGTCGCCCTCGGTCCGCAGGGGCGCGAGGCGCTGGCGTCGGTGACGGCGGTGATGAGCCTCGTCGAGGGGTACGCCGACGTGATGATGGACCGTACGGACGAGGTGCCCGGGGTCGCGTCGCTGCGCGCCAAGCTTCAGGGACGACGTACGGCTCCGGGTCTCGACGCGGTGATGCGCGGCCTCATGGGGCTGGACGTGAAGCACGCCCAGTACAGCGACGGGGCGGCGTTCTGCACGGCCGTCATCGACCGCGTCGGGGTCGCAGGGCTGAACCGGGTGTACGAGCGGGCCGAGAACCTGCCGAGCCCCGCCGAGATCGCCGATCCCGGTTCCTGGGTGGACAGAGTCTGCTGATGGCCCGCCAGGAGCTCGGCCCGGCGGGGCTCACGGTCGCGCACGCCGTCCGCGCGCTGCTGCGCTCCGCCGTCGCCGAGGGCCTTCCTCCGGGGCGCGCCGTCGAGCGCCGGGCTGTACGGCGCGTGGTCGTCGGGGTGTCCGGCGGAGCGGACTCCCTCGCGCTCGCGGCCGGGGCGGCATGGTGCCGGCGCCGGGTCGCCGAGCTCGCCGGGCTCGACCTGTCCGCTGTCGTCGTCGACCACGGACTCCAGGAGGGCTCGGCCACCGTCGCTGCCCGAGCCGCTCAGCAGGTCGAGACCCTGGGCGTGCCGGTCCGCGTCGTCCGTGTCGAGGTGACCGACCGCGGCGAGGGGCCGGAGGCTGCCGCACGTGCCGCGCGCTATCGCGCGCTTCTCGAGGACAGGGAC
>DASSQF010000180.1:0-4969 GCA_035702685.1 Propionibacteriaceae bacterium | reverse complement strand
GCAGCGTGGCCCGTCGTACCCCCGGCTTCACGGGTGCCGACCTCGCGAACGTTCTCAACGAGGCGGCCCTGCTGACGGCCCGCAGCAACAAGACGCAGATCGACAGCAGCGCCCTCGACGAGGCCATCGACCGCGTCATCGCCGGACCCCAGCGCCGTACGCGCCTCATGAGCCCCGAGGAGGTGCTCATCACCGCGTACCACGAGGGCGGCCACGCGATGGTCGCCGCGGCGATGCCCGGCACCGACCCGGTGCAGAAGGTGACGATCCTGCCGCGCGGCAAGGCCCTCGGCTACACGATGGTGCTGCCCGACCAGGACAAGTACAGCCAGACCCGCGGCGAGCTCCTCGACCAGCTCGCGTACATGCTCGGCGGTCGCGCGGCGGAGGAGCTCGTCTTCCACGACCCGACGACGGGCGCGAGCAACGACATCGAGAAGGCGACGAAGGTCGCCCGCGCGATGGTGACCCAGTACGGCATGACGGAACGGCTCGGCGCCGTGCAGCTCGGCTCGGACGACCGTGAGCCGTTCGTCGGCATGGAGATGGGCCAGCCGCGTGCCTACTCCGAGAGGACCGCGGCGATCATCGACGAGGAGGTCTCGCTGCTCATCGCGACGGCCCACCAGGAGGCGTTCGACGTCCTCGTGGAGAACCGGGATGTCCTCGACGAGCTGGTCCGGCAGCTGCTGGACAAGGAGACGCTCGACAAGGAGCAGGTGGCCGCGGTCTTCGCACCCCTGAAGCGCCACGAGAAGCGCCCCGCATGGACCGGCTCGGAGACGCGGCGCCCGTCCGAGATCCCGCCGGTCACACCGCCGCCCCGGCCCGAGCCGGAGCTCCAGCCCGTACCGGCCGGCGGCATCCCGCTGCCTCCGGGGCACACGCCGCCGACCGAGCCCTGGACCGACAGCACGCCCACGAGCGGCTGGGCCCCGCCGACCTGGTCACCGGGCCAGGGCGACGACCGTCCTTTCAAGCAGAACTGAGATGGACGGCGTGGGCCGCGGTCTCCTGAAGCCCGTGGGGCAGGCGACCTTCGACCTTCCGCGCATCGAGGCCGCGGTGCGCGAGATCCTCCTGGCCATCGGCGAGGACCCGGACCGGGACGGGCTCGTGGACACCCCGAGGCGGGTGGCCCGCGCGTACAAGGAGGTCTTCTCGGGCCTCCACACCGACCCGGCGGAGCACCTCGCGACGACGTTCGACATCGGCCACGACGAGCTCGTGCTCGTGCGCGAGATCGAGGTGAACTCCACGTGCGAGCACCACCTCGTCCCCTTCATGGGCGTGGCGCACATCGGGTACATCCCGCGCGACGGCCGAGGCGTCGTGGGCCTGTCGAAGCTGGCCAGGGTCGTCGACGGGTTCGCGCGGCGGCCGCAGGTGCAGGAGCGGCTCACGTCCGAGATCGCCGACGCGCTCGTCGAGCGCCTCGACCCGCGCGGCGTGATCGTCGTGCTCGAGTGCGAGCACCTGTGCATGACGATCCGCGGCGCGCAGAAGCCCAACGCCCGTACCGTGACCACCGCCGTACGGGGTGAGCTGCGGGACTGGCCCGCTCGTGCCGAGGCCATGGCTCTGATCCAGGGTTCGCGGTGACGGCAGGCGCGGCGCTCCTCGCGCCCGGTGCGACGCGTGTCGTCGGCATCCTCAACGTGACGCCCGACTCGTTCTCGGACGGCGGCAGCTTCACCGACGTGGACGTGGCGGTCGACCACGGGATGCGGATGGCGTCGGAGGGAGCCTCGCTCGTCGACGTGGGCGGGGAGTCTACCCGCCCCGGTGCGAGACGCGTCGACGTCGAGACCGAGCTCACCCGGGTCCTGCCGGTGGTGGAAGCCCTCGTGGACCGCGGCGTCGCCGTGTCGGTCGACACGATGCGGGCCGAGGTCGCCCGCCGCTGCGTCGAGGCCGGCGCGGTCGTCGTCAACGACGTGTCGGGAGGCCTCGCCGACCCCCAGATGCTGCGCACCGTGGCGGCACTGGGCTGCGTGTACGTCGCGATGCACTGGCGCGGCCACAGCGCGACGATGATCGAGCGTGCGATGTACGACGACGTGGTCGCCGAGGTCGTCGACGAGCTCCTCGCCCGGGTGAGGGCAGCGGTCGTGGCCGGCATCGAGCCCGACCGGCTCGTGCTGGACCCCGGCCTCGGCTTCGCCAAGAACGCTGAGCAGAGCTGGGAGGTGCTGAGGGGCGTGGAGGCGATCCACGGCATCGGCCTTCCCGTCCTCTGGGGCGCCTCCCGGAAGGGCATGCTCGACCCAGTCGCACCGGGCGGGCCGCTCGCGCGCGATGATGCGTCCGTGGCGATCACGACGTGGCTGGCGACGCACGGGGCTTGGGCCGTACGCACGCACACCGTCGCTCCTCACGTCGCAGCCTCAGCCGTGGCGTCGAAGCTGGGCCGCCACTCATGAGGAGCCTGACCCCGGCCGAGTACGAGGCCCTGCAGCGCGCCGACCGGATCGAGGTCGTCGGGATCAGCAGCGAGGGCGTCCACGGGCTGTACGAGGACGAGGCGCTCGGGCCCCAGCCGTTCGGTGTGGACGTCACCATGTGGCTGGACATGAGCGCGGCGGTGGCGGGCGACAGGATCGGCGCCACGATCGACTACGTCGAGGCGAGCGAGGTCGTGCGGCACGTGGTGAAGACAAGCACCGTGCTCCTCGTCGAGTCGCTCGCCGCGGCGGTCTGCGAGGCGATCCTCGACGCCACCTCCGCGGTCGCCGTGAGCGTCACCGTGCACAAGCCGCGCGCGGCGCGGGACACGCAGTCGACGGACGTACGGCTGACGATGACGAGGACCCGATGAGAGTGGCGTTCGGGCTGGGGTCGAACCTCGGTGACCGGGAAGGTCATCTGAGGGCGGCCGTCGCCGGGCTCGAGCGCTCGGGTGTCCGGGACCTGAGGGTCTCGAGCGTGTACGAGACGGACCCCGTCGGCGGTCCTGCCCAGCCCGACTACCTCAACGCGGTCGCCGTGGGGGAGACGACCCTGGCCGCGGCGGAGCTGCTCACGGTCGCGAAGGAGCTCGAGTTCGAGGCCCAGCGGGTACGCACCGTACGTAACGCGCCCCGTACCCTCGACGTCGACATCCTGGCCCTGGGCGACGTGGTCCTCCACACCGAGCAGCTCACCCTGCCGCACCCTCGGGCCCACGAGCGCGCGTTCGTGCTCGTCCCGTGGGCCGAGATCGACCCCGGCTTCCTCGTTCCCGGGCTCGGGCGCGTGTCGGACCTGGCGCACTCCGTGGACTCGTCCGGCGTCCGTCCCGGACCTGACGTCGACCTGAGGGGGAGTCGTGCCTGACGCTCCCCGCCGTGTGCAGCCCACGAGGTTCGGCGCCCTGGTCCTCGCCGCACTGGTCGGTGCGGGACTCACGTTCCTGACGATGATCGGGATCACGGCGTACGCGCTGACCATGCCCGACGTGCCGTGGACGACGCCGATGCTGATGTTCGCGGGGGCGGTCGCCGCGGGGGTGCTCGCCCGCGTCACGTACGTGCGGAACCACGTGGTCCGCCAGCCTCAGGACCCCGGACGCTCCGTCGCCACCCTCGCCGTCGCGAAGGCGCTCCTCCTCGGCGGGTCGCTGCTCGCGGGTGGCTACCTCGTGTTCGCCTTCTTCAGCATCGGTCACCTCGACGCGTCCATGCCGCGCCAGAGGCTGGTCGTCGGCCTGGTCACGACGGTCGCCGCGGTGGGGATCGTGCTGGCGGGCTGGGCGCTGGAGCGCGCCTGTCGGACCCCTGACGACGACGAGGACGAAAACGGCGACACATAGCCGTGCCTCACGCTCGGCTCCGAGCGCGAGCCATACGCTGACGCGCGTGACTTCCCCACAGCACAAACAGCAGGTCTCACCGCATCGCCGCCTCTCCCAGGTGGCTCTGGCCACGGGCTGCGTCCTCGCGCTCTTCGCCCTCCTCGGCGACGTCTGGGTCGCCCGGCTGGGCATCGTCGTCCTCGCCTTCTCGGCTCTCGTCGCCCTGCGCGCCGCTTGGGAGGAGGTGGGCGCCGCCCGCACGGACGGTCACGCCCAGCTCCTCGCCGGCGAGAAGCTCCACCAGGAGCTGCTGGTCGAGACCCGTCAGTCCGCCACGATCGTGCGGGAGGTGCTGCGCAAGAGGAACACGGTGCTCGCCGAGTCCCTGGCCGCCGCCCGTACGGACCTGGCCGCCAGTCAGGTCGAGCTCGCCGGCCGGAACCGGGTCGTCGCCGAGCAGCTCCGCATGATCTCCACGATGCGCGGAGACCTTGCCGCCGCCCGCATCGAGCGGGACGAGCTCGCCGAGGACGTGGCCGTGCTCATGGATCGCATCGAGCGCGGTTCGGTCGGCTCGGAGTCGGCCGAGGTGTTCAGCCTGCCGCGCCGCGTGCGCCGGCCGGCGCGGTCGGAGAGCTGGCTCACCACAGAGCTCCCTTCGGTCGCGGAGATGGTCCAGTACGACGCCGCAACGCCCGCCACCCCCGTCTGGAAGCAGGCCTAGCCCGCTCCAGCACAGAGCCCCGCGGGCGGACGTCCTACCGGCCCGAACGGAAGTCTCAGCGTCGCGCCCGGATGGGGTGCGGCGCTGAGCCGCGTCCGGGCCCGGACGGCGCGGTCTCGCCGAGGCAACGGCAGGCGCGGTGGGTACGTACAGCCGGTCGCTGCACCAGCGTGCCGTTCGGGCGGTGGCGGCGGCTCTACTTCGCCAGGTCGCCGACGACGTAGCCGACGGAGGCCACAGCGAGGGGCAGGTCCTCCACACGCGTGCCGGGCAGCACGTTCTCGAGCGCGGCCATGTTCGCGAAGCTGGCCGTACGGAGCTTGAGCCGCCACGGCACCTTCTCCCCGCGCGACACCAGCCACCAGCCGGCACGACCGAGCGGCGCCTCGTGGGCGACGTACGTGTCCCCGACCGGCACGCGCATCACCTTGGGCAGCTTGACGGCGACCGGCCCCGCCTGCCGGGCGGTCCCG
>DASSQF010000179.1:0-14166 GCA_035702685.1 Propionibacteriaceae bacterium | reverse complement strand
GGTGGTCGAGCCAGTGCCGCCCCCCGGGGAGCTTCGTCATCTCCGCGTAGCCGAGGCCCGCCTTGCCGGACCGCTCGGCCCACCTGCGCAACGCGTCGGGCTCGAGCACGAGCAGGGCCGCGATGTACTTCTGGCCGTCGCCGACGGCGATGGCCTGGGACACGAGCGGCACGTTGGCGACGATCGTGCTCTCGACCTTCTGGGGCGCCACGTACTTGCCGCCCGAGGTCTTCATGAGGTCCTTCTTGCGGTCCGTGATCCGCAGGAAGCCGTTCTCGTCGAGGACGCCGATGTCACCGGTGTGGAACCAGCCCTCCGCGTCGATGGCCTCCGCGGTCGCCTCGGGGTTGTCGTGGTAGCCGCGCATGACCAGCGGCCCGCGGACGAGCACCTCCCCGTCCTCCGCGATCATGTGGTCCATCCCCGGCGTCACCCGCCCGACCGTGCCGAACTTGGGCTCGCTCCAATGGTTGACGAACGCGACGGCGCTGGTCTCGGTGAGCCCGTACCCTTCGACGATGAGCAGACCGGCCGAGTAGAACCACGACTGGATCTGTCGCGACAGCTTCGCGGAGCCCGAGACCATGAACTTCATGCGTCCGCCGAGACGGGCCCGCAGCTTGCTGAAGACGAGCCTGTCGGCGATCGCGTACTGGACGCGCAGAGCGGTCGGCATCGGCCTGCCCTCGAGCCGGTACGGGATCGCAGCGCGGCCCTTCGCGAAGGCCCAGCGCGCGATCGACCCCTTGAGACCGACCGAGCTCTCGCCGGTGAGGACCGCGGACCGTACCTTCTCGAAGATCCGCGGGGCACCGCACATGAACGTCGGCTTCACGTCGCCGAGGTTGCTCACGATGCGGTCGAGCCGCCCGTCGACCGCCGAGGAGAACCCGATCTGGAGCTGGATGAAGATGAGGCAGTTGCCGAACACGTGCGACAGCGGCAGCCAGAGGAACTGGACGTCGTCGAAGTCGATGAAGTGCATGCTGTCGACGGCCACGCCGAGGTACGTCCACGCCTCGTGGAGGAGCTCGACGCCCTTGGGCTTCCCGGTCGTCCCGGACGTGTAGATGAGGGTGGCCAGCGTCTTCGGTCCGGTCGCGTCGGTCGCCTCGCGCACCGCGCCCGGGTGCTCGCGGGCGTACTCCCGGCCGTGAGCGAGGAACTCCGACCAGGGCACGAGGCGATCGCCGTCGCCCTGGCCCGTGAACAGGACGATGAGACGCACCTGCTGCTCGAGCTCCGCGTGGGAGGTGATCTTGGCCGCCTGCTCGGCGTCCTCCACGAAGGCGATCTTCGAGTCGGAGTCCGACAGGATGAACGCGACGTCCTCGTCGGTGGTGTTGGGGTAGACGGTCGTGGTGGCGGCCCCCGCGAGGGCGATGCCGTAACAGGCGAGGATCCACTCGACACGGGTCGAGGACGCGATGGCGACGCGCTGCTCGAGCTCGATGCCGGCGTGCAGGAGCCCCGCCGCGACAGCCTCCGCGATCTCCGCGGTCTCGCTCCATGTGTACGTCTGCCACGCGTTGCGGACGTCGGGGTACACGAACGCGGGACGGGCCGGGGTGAGCTGGACCCGACGGCGGAGCATCGCTCCCACCGAGGGCGGGCACTTCGACTCGATGGTCTCCCGTTCCGTCACGGTGCCCCCCTAACGTCGTTGTGGTCGTGGCCGATCGTAGCCACAAATGCTGCACGTCAAGCAGGCGCGCGCGGAAGGAGGGGTCGCATCCGGTAGTTGATACCTCGATCGGTAGAGTTCTGCCATGACCCGCTGGCTCGATACCGACCAACAGCGGATCTGGCGTTCCTGGCTCCTTGGGGTCGCCCGCATCGATGCCGTCCTCACGGACTACCTACGTCCCCACAACCTCGACCTCGCCGAGTACGAGATCCTCGTCGTGCTGTCGGAGTCCGAGCAGCGCCGCATGCGTATGAGCGACCTCGCGCTCCTCGTCCACCAGTCCCGCTCCCGCCTCACCCACACCGTCAGCCGCCTGGAGGCCGATGGCTTCGTCGCCCGTGAGCGGACCTGCGACGACGGAAGAGGCGTGTACGCGACGCTCACCGACGCCGGGTTCGCCAAGCTCGTGGACGCCGCGCCCAGCCACGTCGAGTCGGTGCGCAAGATCTTCGTCGACGCCGTGGCTCCAGAGGACTACGAGGCCATCGGACGTGCCATGGCCGCCGTCCTCGCCGTCGAGATCGAGTGATCCGTCGCGCGTCGGCGTCCTAGGGTGACGCTGTGACCGCGCTCGCCGGCGACCAGCTGCTCGACCTTCGCCACCACCTGGGGGACGCTGCCGCGTGCGTGGACAGCACGAGCACCGCGCGTGCCCTGTACTCGAGCGACGCGTCGATCTACCGCATCGTCCCCCTGGCCGTTGCGAAGCCCCGCGACACCTCCGAGCTGCTCGCGGTCGTCGCCGCCGCCCGTGAGGTCGGCATCCCCGTCACCGGACGGGGCGCCGGCACCTCGTGCGCGGGCAACGCCCTGGGCGCCGGCCTGGTCGTCGACATGGGAGCCCACCTGACGTCGGTCCTCGCGATCGACCCGGACGCGCGCACGGCGGTCGTCCAGCCGGGGCTCGTGCAGGAGACGCTGCAGCGCGCGGCCCGTCCGTACGGGCTCAGGTTCGGCCCCGACCCGTCGACCGCGACGCGCTGCACGATCGGGGGGATGGTCGGCAACAACGCCTGCGGGCCCCGCGCGCTGGGCTACGGGACGAGCGCCGGCAACCTGCTCGACGCGACCGTGGTCACCGGTACGGGCGAGGTCCTGAGGCTCTCGAGCGCTTCCGGCTCGGCCACGGGGCGGTCCCTCCTGGCGCTGGCCGAGTCCCACCGCGACCTCGTCGAGCGCGAGTTCGGCCTCTTCGGACGCCAGGTGTCGGGCTACTCGCTCGAGCACCTGCTCGCGGGCGACATCACCCGCTTCTTCGCCGGCACCGAAGGCACGCTGGGTCTCGCGACGGAGCTCACCGTGCGGCTGGTACGCGACCCGCTCCACCGCGTCACGGTCGCGCTCGGGTACGCCTCGATGGCCGAGGCGGCCGACGCGATGGCCGTCGTCCTGCCCTTCGCGCCCACCGCGGTGGAGGGCCTCGACCGGCGGATCGTCGACGTCGTGCGCCGGCGGCTCGGAGACGCGGCCGTACCGCCTCTCCCTCGCGGCGACGGGTGGGTGTTCGTCGAGATCGCCGGCGACGACCTGGCCGAGGCCCGCGGGCGTGCGGAAGCCCTCGTCGCCGCCTCAGGGGCCCTGGAGGGCTGGCTTCCGGAGGGGCCCACGGCGACCGCGCTGTGGAAGATCCGCGCGGATGGCGCCGGCCTCGCCGGCGTCTCGCTCGCCAAGCCCGCGTACGCCGGCTGGGAGGATGCGGCCGTACCGCCCCTGTCGCTGGGTGCGTACCTGCGCGAGTTCGACGCGCTGCTCGACTCGTACGGCCTGCACGGCCTCCCGTACGGTCACTTCGGCGACGGCTGCGTCCACTGCCGCATCGACTACCCGCTGACCGACACGGACGGCCCCGCGCGGTACCGGGAGTTCGTCACCGACGCCGCTCGTCTGGTCGCCTCGTACGGCGGCTCCCTGTCCGGCGAGCACGGCGACGGCCGAGCCCGCTCCGAGCTCCTCGGCGCCATGTACTCGCCGGAGGCGATCTCCCTCTTCGGCGAGGTGAAGGCGCTCTTCGACCCGGAGAACCTCATGAACCCCGGCGTCCTCGTCGACCCGGACCCGGTGGACGACCGGATCCGGGAGTGGGAGCGCCGCGCGTCCCCGATCAGCCTGGAGCAGCCGCGGTTCGCCGCGGACGTCCACCGCTGCACGGGTGTCGGCAAGTGCGTCGCGGACGACTCCGACGGCGGCGTGATGTGCCCGACGTACCAGGCCACGCACGAGGAGGGGAAGTCCACGCGGGGTCGCGCGCGCGTCCTCCAGGAGATGGTGAACGGCGAGCTCGTCACCGACGGCTGGAGCTCCCCCGAGGTCTTCGAGGTGCTCGACTCGTGCATCGCGTGCAAGGGCTGCTCGCGGGAGTGCCCGACCGGTACGGACATGGCCGCGTACAAGTCGCACGTCCTCGACGAGGCCTACCGCGGCCGGGTCCGGCCCCGCAGCCACTACTCGCTGGGCTGGCTGCCCCGCTGGATCCGCCTCGTGGGCCGTGTCCCCGGGCTGGGCACGCTCGCCAACACCCTGCTGCACGTGCCCGGCGTCGTCCACGTCGCGCGCTGGGCGGCCGGCGTCGACCAGCGGCGCCCGCTCCCCCGCTTCGCGGCCCGCCCGAACCGTCGCGCCGCGCAGGACCGTCTCGAGGAGTCCCTCGTGCCGGGTGGCACGCCGTGCGTCATCTGGGTCGACTCGTTCACGGACGGCTTCGAGTCCTCCGGCCTCGACGCCCTCGTCGCCGTGCTCCGGGAGGCCGGGTACGACCCGAGCTTCCTCGACCAGCAGGCATGCTGCGGGCTCACGTGGATCACCACCGGACAGCTCGACGGGGCGCGCCGCCAGCTCCGCCACGCGCTCGACATCCTCCACCCGATCGTCGCGTCCGGGGTGCCGGTCGTGGGGATCGAGCCCTCCTGCACGGCCGTGTGGCGGTCCGACGCCGCGGATCTCCTTCCCGATGACCCGCGGGTGCGGGAGGTGGCCAAGGGCGTACGGACGCTCGCCGAGCTGCTCACGTCGACGCCAGGCTGGGAAGCGCCCGACCTGTCGGGCACACGCGTGGTCGCCCAGCCGCACTGCCACCACGCCTCCGTGCTGGGCTGGCGGGCGGACGCGGCCGTGCTCGTGCGGACGGGGGCGGACATCGTCACGCTCGGCGGCTGCTGCGGCCTCGCCGGAAACTTCGGCGTCGAGCAGGGCCACTACGAGCTGTCGCTGGCGGTGGCGGAGAACGAGCTGCTGCCGGCGCTGCGCGAAGCCGGGCCGGACGCCGTGGTCCTCGCCGACGGCTTCAGCTGTCGCAAGCAGGTCTCCGACCTCACCGAGCTGAGCGCCGTCACCCTCGCTGAGCTGCTGCGCCGCTAGATGAGCCGGAGCGACACGTCGACCGTGTCGCCCTCGAGGATGCCCTCGGCCGCACGGATGCTCTTCTTGAGCGGCAGCACGTACGCATCGCGGCTCTCGGGGAACACCGAGGTCGACCAGACGCTCCGGCCGACGGTCGCCTCGACCTTGACGGAGCCGAAGGCGACAGGTGGACCCGACGCGAGGCGGATCTCCTCAGAGGGGTCCGGTGGCACGCGGACGAAGTGCCACGCGGCCTCCCCGGGGGCGACGAAGACCTCGCCGGAGAAGGAGACGATCATTCGCCCGGCAGCGACTCCCGCAGCGGCGCGAGGGCGGCGAGCAGCCGCTCGTTGAGGGGCGCCAGCTCCTCGTACCCCTCGGGGACCGGCCCCCGGTACAGGGGTCGCACCGACCCCAGCACGTCGTACAGGCCGTCGCGGGTCGGCGTCTTGAGGAGGTCCCGCACACCGCCCAGCGCGTACGAGTAGTCGCGGGCGCGGCCACGCCAGCCGGGGTTCTCCATCCGGTCGGTGTTCGCCTGCATGGCCTCGAGGAGCTGCTCGAGCACCGTTTGGAGCTCGGCGAGCTGCGGCCCACGGACCTCCATGTTCAGCGCCCGTTCCGGGACCGGAGCCTCCTCGCCGCCTCTGAAGCGATCCACCAGATCACTCAGCCAGCCCATGGCCACCTCCTCAGCGTGTCAGCTTGCGGTGCGTCGCGCGGTGCGGGCGGGCGGCCTCGGCGCCCATCCGGGAGATCTTGTTCTCCTCGTAGTCGCCGAAGTTGCCCTCGTACCAGAACCAGCTCGCCGCCTCCTCGTGGTCACCCTCCCACGCCAGGATGTGCGTGGCTACCCGGTCGAGGAACCAGCGGTCGTGGGAGATGACGACCGCACAGCCCGGGAAGTCGAGAAGCGCGTCCTCGAGGGACTGCAGGGTCTCGACGTCGAGGTCGTTGGTCGGCTCGTCGAGGAGGATGACGTTGCCGCCCTGCTTCAGGGTGAGCGCGAGGTTGAGCCGGTTGCGCTCGCCACCGGACAGCACGCCGGCCAGCTTCTGCTGGTCGGGCCCCTTGAAGCCGAACGAGGCCACGTACGCCCGCGACGGCATCTCGAAGTTCGCCACCTTGATGTGGTCGAGCCCGTCCGAGACCACCTCCCACACGTTCTTGGACCCGTCGAGGCCCGTACGGCCCTGGTCGACGTAGCTGAACTTCACCGTCTGGCCGACCTTGAGCGAGCCGGAGTCCGGCTGCTCCTCGCCGACGACCATCTTGAACAGGGTCGTCTTGCCGACACCGTTCGGACCGATGATGCCGACGATGCCGGCTCTGGGCAGCGTGAACGACAGGTTGTCGATGAGGATCCGGTCGCCGAAACCCTTCGTGAGCTTCGTCGCCTCGAGCACGTCCGACCCGAGCCGCGGACCGGCGGGGATGTTGATCTCGGCGAGATCCATGGGGCGGGTGCGCTCGGCCTCGGCGGCGAGCTCCTCGTACCGGGCGAGACGCGACTTGCTCTTCGCCTGGCGCGCCTTGGGGTTCTGGCGGACCCACTCCAGCTCGCGCTCGAGGATCTTGGCCCGCTTGGCGTCCTTCTTGCCCTCGATGGCGAGGCGGGCGCGCTTGGTCTCCAGGTACGTGGAGTAGTTGCCCTCGTACGGGTGGAGCTGGCCCCTGTCGATCTCGCAGATCCAGCCGGCGACGTTGTCCAGGAAGTACCGGTCGTGAGTCACGGCGAGGACGGCGCCCGGGTACGACTTGAGGTGGCCCTCGAGCCAGTTCACGCTCTCGGCGTCCAGGTGGTTGGTCGGCTCGTCGAGGAGCAGCAGGTCGGGCTGCTGGAGCAGCAGCTTGCACAGGGCCACGCGACGGCGCTCGCCACCGGAGAGGATGTTGACCGGCTGGTCGGGGTCCGGGCAGCGCAGCGCATCCATGGCCTGCTCGAGCTTCGAGTCCAGCTCCCAGGCCTCGCGGTGGTCGAGCTCGGTCGACAGGTCGCCCATCTCGGCGAGCAGCGTGTCGTAGTCGGCGTCCGGGTCGGCGAGCTCCGCGCTGATCTCGTTGTACCGGTCGAGCAGCGCCTTCGTCTCGGCGACCGCCTCCTGCACGTTCTCGAGGACGGTCTTGTCCTCGGTCAGCGGCGGCTCCTGCATGAGGATGCCGACCGTGGCGTCCTTCGCCAGCATGACGTCCCCGTTGTTGGCCTTCTCGAGCCCCGCCATGATCTTGAGCAGCGTCGACTTGCCGGCGCCGTTCGGACCGACGACGCCGATCTTCGCGTCGGGGAAGAACGACATCGTGACGTTGTCGAGGATGAGCTTCTCCCCCAGCGTCTTGCGGACGTTGTGCATCGTGAAGACGAATTCGGCCATCGCGGTGTACGGGCTCCCTGTTCGATGAGTGGACCGGTGTCAGAAGATCGACCGCTCGGGCGGCCTCGGACCGGAGCCATCCTAGTGGCCGTTCACGGGGTGCCTCACGGCGTGCGTGCGGTCAGCAGGGCGGCAGGGAGGCGCGCCACAGCCGGTCCCGAGCGACGACGTACGCGTCGTCGCCTGCGCCTGCCAGAGCGTTCGCAGGGCCAGGAGCGCTGAGGGCCGTCCAGCGGGCGGCGCACATCACGGCGAGCGCCGGCTCGGCCGCGTTGGTCGCGACGACGGGTCTTCCGTCCACCACGGCGACGACCGCGACGGGGTCGCCGGTGGCGGGCGGCTCGCCCGGGAGGGTCCAGGTCTGTACGACGGCGCCGTCCGGGAGGGAGACCCTCCACGCGCGAGGTCGGCCGGACGCCCAGCCGGCGACCCAGCAGCTGGACGCGTCGCACGTGACCGAGGTCGCGTGCCGGAGGCCGGGCCCTGACACCGGGGCGGGCAGGTCGACCCGTCTCCATGACCCACCGACGGTGCCGACGAACAGGGCGGGGGTCTGTACGGTGCCGGTCGCGTCGGCGCGCACGCTGTCGCCCACGAGGACGACGAGGGAGCCGGCCGAAGCCACGGCCGTGAAGCCGAGGACGACGCCGTTCGCCGAGTGCAGCGTGGGCGGTGTGTCGAGCTGGTGCCAGACGGTGCCCGTAGCCACGTAGAGCGCGGCGTCCGGCCCGGCGTCTCCGCCCCGGCTGCCCACGATGAGGGGGCTGCCGTCGACGACGACCGTGCCGAGGAGGGGTCCGGCGTCGTGACCGCCGAACGTGAAGAAGTCCTGCGGACGGCTCGTCACCGGCCCGGCCACGGGCCCGTCCCACACCGTCCACCGCGTGTTCTCGTGGGCGCCACCCGCCCGCCCGCCGATGAGGTACAGGCGGCCGGCCGCGGACGTGGTCGCGACGATGCGGGCGCTCGCCGCGTACGGCTCGCTGGGTACGAGCGGGACGGCCGCGCCGGAGAGAGCCGCGACGGCGGGGGCCGTGTCGTCCTCGTTCGTTCCGGAGACGATCAGGCCGGTCTCCGAGGTGGCCAGCGACACCGGGAGGACGCCCGGGGGCGTCGCGTCGAGCCACGTGAGGCGGACGTCGCGCGGCGGCGGCTGTACGCATCCGGCGAGGAGGCCCAGCGCAAGGGCGGCGGCGAGCAGGCGACCGCGGCCGGCGAGCGACGACACGCCGCCCCCTACCCGGCGAGCCAGATGGTGAGGCCGTAGAAGACCGCGGCGGCGGCAGCGCCGGACACCACGGGCAGGATCAGCAGTCGGGGGTGGCGGTAGCCCCGGTCGACACCGAGGATCGACGCCGCGAACACCGATCCGGAGGCCAGGGCCCATCCCCACGCCGGGACGTTCTGCCACGGCAGGAAGAGGACGGCGCTGACCAGGCCGAGCTGTGCGGCAGTGGCCGCGGCGACCCCGACGGAGCGTCTCCTGGCGCGGGCCGCGAGGAGCACGCCCCACACGACGCCGACGCAGGCGAGGGCGGCGAGGGCTACGAGGGGCTGGGGAGCGCTGGCGCTCGCGACGGGTGCTCGCGGTTCGAGCAGCCGTGCCCCGAGCGTGTCGACGGAGGCTCCGCTGTTGGCGAGGATGGCCACGGCCCGGCGCCGGGAGGTGTCGATCCGCAGGACCGAGGAGAACCCGGGGACGGAGCCGTTGTGCCAGATCGCGACCCCGGAGGCGGACGTCGTGACGACCCAGCCGAGGCCGATGGAGTCCGTCGACGAGATCTCGTACCGGGGCGCCAGCGCCCACGAGCCGATCTCCCGGCCGCTCAGGACCCAGCGGGAGAACGAGGCCAGATCCTCGAGCGTCGAGAACGTGGCCGTCCCGGCCGGGTAGTAGCTGGGTCCCACCGAGTACGGCGCTGCGAGCCCGTTCGCGAGCCGGCCCACCGCCGCCGCCTGCGGGACGGCCTCCACGGTGGGGACGAAGACCGTGTGCTTCATGCCGGCGGGCTTGAGCACGCGTTCCGTGACGAGCCCTGTCCAGGACGGAGCGCCGGCCGCCTTGGTCAGCGCGTACCCGAGGAGCGCGAAGCCCAGGTTCGAGTACGCGTAGGTCCCCTTGTCGGTGAGCGCGAGCCCGGCGGCCTGGGCGATGACGTCGTCCTGGGTGATCCCCTCGACGTCGGCGTCGCCTGCACCTTCGTACCCCTGGCTGGCGACGTCGTCGGCGTAGGCCGGCAGCCCCGAGCGGTGCGTGGCCAGCTCCTCGAGGGTCACGGTGCCGGCGGGCGAGCCCTTGAGCTGCGGCAGGTACGTGTCGAGCGACGCCTGCAGCTCGACCTCACCGCGGTCCACGGCGTCCGCGAGCATGAGGCCCGTGAAGAGCTTGGTCACCGAGCCGATCTCGAACATCGTCGTGTCGGTGGGAGCCATCCCGTCTCCCCGGTTGCCGAGACCTGCCCAGCGGTTCTGGCTGGGCGAGACCGTGATGACGGCGAGGCCGTGGAAGCCGGCCGTGGAGCGGTGGGTGCCGTCCGCGCCGAGGATCGTCCGCACCCGCGCCGCCAGCCTCCCGTCACCGTCCGTCTGGAACCCCAGGTGAAGGGGCTCCGGGCCCACGGCGAAGGCGAGGAGGACAGCGACCATGAGGGCCGCGACGCTCGTCTGCAGCGCCCGCCCGCGAGGCGTGCGGATCCATCTCACGCGCGACCTGGTCGCGGCGGCGGATCTGCCCATGGCGGCTCCCTGAGGTGAAGAGCCCCAGCGTAGATGCCAGGCCGACACCGGCACAGATCGGCGGCTTCGGCCGACCCCCGGCAGCGGAGCGCGTAGCGTTCCCGCATGGGGGTCGCCGGCGTGCCGAGGACGCCTGCTCGGCGCGTCTCGTGGAAGACCCTGCTGCCCGGCGTGGACGTGCTCGTGCACTACGACCGCCGCTGGCTCCGGGGCGACCTCCTCGCCGGGATCACCGTGGCCGCGTACCTCGTCCCGCAGGTCATGGCGTACGCCGCGATCGCGGGCATCCCGCCCGTGTACGGGCTCGTCTCCTGCCTCGCGCCGATCCTCGCCTACGCCGTGTTCGGCGGGTCCCGGCAGCTGTCGGTCGGCCCCGAGTCGACCACCGCCCTCATGACGGCCGCCGGCGCCGGAGCGATCGTGGCCGCCGTCGGTGTCGAGCGCTACCTCGACGTCGTCGCCGCCCTCGCGATCGCCGTGGGCGCGTTCTGCCTTGTCGGCTGGGCCACGCGACTGGGATTCCTCGCGGAGCTCCTGTCGCGCCCCGTGCTGGTGGGCTACATGACCGGCGTCGCCGTGCTCATGATCGTCGGCCAGCTCGGGCGGCTCCTGCACCTCACGGTCACCGGGTCGCGGACCGACGAGCAGCTGCTGAGCGTGGCCCGTCAGCTCCCCCACGCGGAGTGGCCCACCGTCGCCTTGTCCGCCTGCAGCCTCGTCGCCCTGTTCGTCCTCGGTCGGGTCGCACCGAAGTGGCCGGGACCGCTGCTCGTCATCGTCGCGGCGACGGTGGTCGTGGTGCTCGTCGGCGCGCCCCGCTTGGGGGTCGACGTGGTGGGCGCGGTACCGGTGACCCTGCCGGTCCCGAGCCTGCCGGACCTCACCGGACTCCCGCTCCCGACGCTGGCGTACACCGCGGTCGGCATCGCCCTCGTCGGCTACTCGGACAACGTGCTCACCGCGAGGGCCTTCGCCGACAAGCGGGGCGAGAGGATCCGCGGCAGTCAGGAGTTCCTCGCCATCGGCCTCGCGAACCTCGGCTCGGGGCTCACGCACGGGATGCCGGTGAGCAGCAGCGGGTCCCGTACGGTGCTGGGCGACAGCCTCGGCAGCAGGACCCAGCTCTACTCGCTCGTGTCAGGGGTCTGCATCCTCCTCACGATCGTGCTCCTCGGCCCCGGGCTCGCCCTGTTCCCCCGAGCCGCCCTCGCCGCTCTCATCGTCTACGCGGCGCTGCGCCTCATCGACGTCCCGGAGTGGCGCCGCCTGGCCCACTTCCGCACGTCGGAGGCCCTCCTCGCGTCGGCCACCGCCCTGACCGTTGTCTTCGTCGGCGTCCTCCCCGGGATCGGCATCGCCGTCGCACTGAGCGTCATCGAGCTGCTCCGACGCCTCGCGGCTCCGCACGACAGCATCCTGGGCTACGTCCCGGGACTGGCGGGCATGCACGACGTCGACGACTACCCGACCGCGGTCCAGGTGGAGGGGATCGTCGTCTACCGGTACGACTCCCCGCTCTTCTTCGCGAACGCCGAGAACTTCCGCCGGCGGGCCCTGGCCGCCGCCGACGACGCCCCGGGACCACTGCGGTGGTTCCTGCTCAACGCCGAGGCCAACGTCGAGGTGGACCTCACCGCGGTGGACGCCCTGGACGCCCTCCGCCGCGCACTCGAGGCGCGTGGCGTGGTCTTCGCGATGGCCAGGGTCAAGCAGGACCTGCGGGACCAGCTGAAGGCGGCCGGGTTCCTCCCGGCCGTCGGGGAGGAGCGCCTCTTCGCCACCCTCCCGACGGCCATGAACGCCTACGTCGACTGGTTCCGGAAGCAGACAGGACGTGACCTGGTGCTGCCGACCGTCCCCACCTCGCCGAGGCCCGGTCAGGACGCGAGCTCGACAGGCTCCGACTCGGGCTGAGGCTCCTGCTCAGGGTCGGGCTCGGACACGGCGATGACACGGTTCACCCGGCGGAACGCGGACGTCCCTCTGTTGAGGTCGTGCCCGATCGTCGTCGCCTCGATGACCAGCCGTTCGTGGAGCGCACCGTTCGTATCGGTCCACGAGCGTGTCCGCAGCCGCCCCTGGACGACCACCGGCTCCCCCTTGCCGAGGCTCGACGCGACGTTGTCCGCCAGCCCTCGGAAGCACTCGACGCCGATCCACGTCGTCGCCTGGTCGTGCCACTCCCCGTCCTTGTAGACCCGCGGCGTGCAGGCCATGCGGAACGACGCCGTCGCCAGTCCCGTACGGGTCACGCGGTGTTCCACCTCGCTGCCCACGTTGCCGGTCATCGTCACTGCCATCTCCATGGGTGAGCCCCTTCCTGTTCGGTTCACCCTGACCATGCGCGGCCGTACCGGGCACACGTCACGGAGAGGGAAACCTGTGGAGGGACGGGCGGCCTGTGGACGAGCGCCTCAGTGCAGGCGCTTCAGGGCCTCTCGCGCCCGCGTCCGGCGGGCCAGCTCCTCGTCGACCGGCCCGGTGACGTACGTGCTCGTCACCTCGGAGATCGCCCTGGTCAGCGCCCGCTGCGCCCGCGCGCCGTGCGTGCGGGCCCCGATCTCCACGCCCACCCGGCTCAGCAGGGCGACGAGGATGCCGGCGAGGACGCCGCCCAGCGCGAGCACGGTCGGCAGCCCGAGGTTGCCGACCTTGGGAACCGGCAGGGCGGGCAACGCCAGGTACGAGACGAGCAGGAAGTTCACCAGCAGCCAGCCGGCCCCCACGAGCGTGGCGCCGAGCACGAGCCACTGCAGGACACGCACGACGCTCCACCACGCCGTCCCCCGGTCGGTCCCGAGGTCGGTGGTCGAGATCGCACGGTCGAGATGGTCCGGCAGCACAGCCTCCTCGGACCTGGCGGCGGCCAGCACAGCGTCCTGCCACCCTCGCGGCAGGCCCTCGGCCGTCTCCGTCGCCAGCGCCCGAACCGCGCTGTCCACCCTCGCCTTCGCCACCCCGCGCGCGACGGGCAGGGACGTTCGGTTCACGCTGCCGGGCTCGATCGCCTTCCTCTTCCCCCGGCCCATGTCGAGGTGCAGCCTGCGTAGAGGGTCAGGACGGAGCCGTGCCAGCCAGGCGACGACGGGCCAGCCCGTCGCCAGCCCGCCGCGGTGACGCCACGAGCCCTTCACCGCCTCCACGACGACCGGCACTCCCGCCGCCACCGCGAGCGTCGTGTTGAGCTGTGCGGCGCGCCGCGGCGGCACGCCGTCGACCTCCGCCGCTCCGAGCTGGGGGGCGAGCGCTTCGGCGGCGGCCGAGACGTCGCCGGCGAGTCGTCTGGCCGCCGTCTGCTTGCCCGCGATGAGCGCGGCGAGCTCCCGCCGCAGCTCGCCGAGCCCCTCGCCGGTGAGGGCCGACACCGCGAGCAGCCGCGCCTGCCCCAGCCCTTCCTCGTCGAGCAGGCGGCGCAGGTCGGAGACCATGCCGGCGCGCTGGTGCTGGGCGACCCGGTCGACCTGGTTGAGCACGACGACCATGACGTCGGCATGCGCGGCGAGAGGCCGGAGGTACCGGTCGTGGAGGGCGGCGTCGGCGTACTTCTGCGGGTCGACCACCCAGACGAACTGGTCCACGAGCTCGACGAGCCGGTCGACGACCTCGCGGTGCGACCGCTGGGTCGAGTCGTGGTCGGGAAGGTCGAGCAGGACAAGGCCGGACAGGTCGGCGGTGTCCGGCAGCAGGTGCCGGCGAGGGATGTCGAGCCAGTCGAGCAGACGGCCCTGCTCCTCTCCGAACACCGCCGCCATCGCGACGGCCGTGGTCGGCCTGCGCACACCGGGCTCCGCGAGGGAGGTGCCCGACAGCGCGTTGAACAGGGAGGACTTCCCGGACCCGGTCGCGCCCGCGAGCGCGACGACCGTCACGTCACCGGAGAACGCGAGCCGCCCGTCGACGCGCGAGAGGATCCTGTCGATCCGGTCCTCCACGTCGGGGGCGATGCGTCCGCGCGCCGCATCGAAGGCCTCGCGCAAGGCCGCCAACCTGTCCGGGAGCGCCGCACCGCGCTTCACGGCATGACCTCGCCGTCCA
>DASSQF010000178.1:0-12094 GCA_035702685.1 Propionibacteriaceae bacterium | reverse complement strand
GGGATGGCGGTCAGAAGCCCCGGGATGGCGGTCAGAAGCCCCGGGATGGCGGTCAGAAGCCCCGGGATGGCGGTCAGAAGCCGAGGCGGTTGAGGTGCTTGGCGTCGCGCTGCCACTCCTTGAGCACCTTGATGTGGAGGTCGAGGTGGACGGGCACGCCGAGCAGCGCCGAGATCTGAGCACGAGCCGCGGAGCCGACCTCCTTCAGACGTGACCCCTTGTGGCCGATGAGGATGCCCTTCTGGGAGTCGCGCTCCACGACCATCGAGGCGAACACGTCCATGAGCGGCTTGTCCGCGGGACGACCCTCGCGCAGCCGCATCTCGTCGATGACGACCGTGATGGAGTGAGGGAGCTCGTCCCGTACACCCTCCAGCGCCGCCTCGCGGATGAGCTCCGCCACTCGCGTCTCCGTCGGCTCGTCGGTGACGACGTCGTCCGGGTACAGGGCCGGCCCTTCCGGCAGCAGCGAGCACAGGAGGTCGCACACGAGGTCGACCTGCTCCCCCGTCACAGCGGAGACCGGGACGATGTGCTCCCAGTGGACCCCGACGGACTCCTCCAGCTCCTGGATCTCGAGGAGGTGCGCGCGCAGCCGGGTTCCGCTCACGAGGTCCGACTTCGTCGCCAGGGCGACGAGCTTCGGCCGCTGCGGCAATGAGGCGATCTCGTTGACGATGAACGTGTCGCCAGGCCCGATGTGCTGGTTCGCGGGGAGACACACGGCGACGACGTCGACCTCGGTCCAGGTGTCCCGGACGAGCGTGTTGAGCCGCTCGCCGAGGAGGGTGCGCGGCTTGTGGAGGCCGGGGGTGTCGACGAGGACCAGCTGGGCCTCCTCGCGGTTGATGATCCCCCGCACCGTGTGCCGGGTCGTCTGCGGCTTGGACGAGGCGATCGCGATCTTCTCGCCGACAAGGGCGTTCGTGAGGGTCGACTTGCCGGCGTTGGGCCGTCCCACGAAGCATGCGAAGCCGGAACGATGGGTCATGACGGGTTCTCCTCGGCGGCCTGGGCGGCCAGTTGCGTGGCGGCGTCCGTCGCCTGCTCGTCGGCATCGGTCTCGAGGCGTACGAGGACGGTGCCGATCTGGTTGCGCCGTCCCGTCGGCCTGTCGGCGATGAGCTCCAGCCCGTGCCAGATGACGGTGGAGCCGGGGATCGGGACCTTGTTGAGCTGCTTGGCCATGATGCCGCCGACCGAGTCGACGTCGTCGTCGTCCAGCTCCATCCCGAACAGGTCCCCGAGGTCGTCGAGCGGGAGGCGTGAGACGACCCGGTAGTAGCCCTCGGACAGCTCGGTGACGGGCGCCACCTCGTCGTCGTACTCGTCGACGATCTCGCCGACGATCTCCTCGAGGATGTCCTCGATCGTGGCGAGCCCGGCCGTACCGCCGAACTCGTCGACGACGACCACCACGTGGCTGCGGTGCAGCTGCATCTCTCGCAGCAGGTCGTCGACGGGCTTGGAGTCAGGGCAGAACGTCGCGGGCCGCATGAGCGACGTGACGACCTCGGAGGTCTGGGCTGCCGGGTTGTCGTACACCCGCTTCATGACGTCCTTGAGGTAGAGGATCCCCACGATGTCGTCGAGGCCGCCCGCCCCCACGACGGGGATGCGGCTGAAGCCGGACCGCAACGCCAGCGAAGTGGCCTGCCGCAGGGTCTTGTGGGCCTCGATGAAGACGACGTCCGGCCTCGGGACCATGACCTGCTTGACGATGGTGTCGCCCAGGTCGAACACCGAGTGGATCATCCGCCGTTCCTCGGCCTCGATCTGGTTCGACGCCTCGGCCCGGTCGACGTACTCGCGGAGCTCGTCCTCGGAGGCGAACGGGCCGTCCGGGTAGCCGCGGCCGGGCGTGATGAGGTTTCCGACGATGATCATGATCTGCGGGGCGAAGAACAGGACCGTCGTGAGCATGCTCATCAGGCGGCTGGTGCGCAGGGTGACCGTCGTCGGGTTCTGGCGGCCCAGCGTCCTGCCCCCGACCCCGGCGACCACGAAGAGGACCACGACGGCGATGAGCGCGGTGAGGAGGACCCGAGCGGCCAGGCCCTGGACGACCGCGAAGATCCGCACCGCGATCGTCGCCACAGCGAGCGCCTCGAAGGTGAGGAACAGGAACTGGGCGGTCGCGACAGTGGGAGCCGGGTCCGCGAGGATCTGCTCGACCCGGCTCGCGCCCTTCACGCCTTCATCGGCCAGGTGTTTCGCACGGGCGCGCGTCATCGTCGTGTACGCGGCGTCGATCATCGCGAAGACGGCAGCGAGCAGGACGAAGAGCGCGATGAGGCCGATCTCGAACCACTCGGTCACGTGGACGCGTCACTCGCCTAGGTCGTCGGTTGCTTGCGGAGCAGTCTAGCGATGCGCGTCGGCGACGCGGCCCGGCCTCACGCCCGCGCGACCTTGCGGGCGTTCCAAGCAGCGATGATCTGGTCGTTGAGACCGAACATCACGGCCTTCTCCTCGGGCTCGGCGTGGTCGAAGCCGAGCAGGTGGAGGATCCCGTGCACCAGCAGGTACTCGGCCTCCTCGTCGGTCGTACGGCCGTTGTCCGCTGCCTGGCGGGCGGTCACGGCGGGGCAGAGCACGATGTCGCCGAGCAACCCGAGCGGCGGCTCCTCGTCGTCCTTGGGCGGCCTCAGCTCGTCCATCGGGAAGCTCAGCACATCTGTGGGGCCGGGCTCGTCCATGAAGCGCACGTGGTAGTCAGCCATCGTCGTCTCGTCGACGAGCATGATCGACACCTCGGCCTGGGGATGGATCCGCAGCCGGTCGAGCGCGAAGCGGGTGAGGGCGACGAGGCCCAGCTCGTCCGCCTCGACACCCGACTCGTTGTTGATGTCGATCATCAGGACCTCCTGACGTGCGGAAGCGACGCCTCGTACCTGTCGTACGCGGCGACGATCCGCCCGACGAGCTGGTGCCGGACGACGTCATGGCTGGTCAGGTGGCAGAACGCGACGTCGGCGAGCCCGTCGAGCACCGACTGCACCTCGCGGAGCCCGGACCGGGAACCGCCGGGCAGATCGACCTGGGTCACGTCGCCCGTGACGACCATCGTCGACCCGAAGCCGAGACGGGTGAGGAACATCTTCATCTGCTCCGCGGACGTGTTCTGCGCCTCGTCGAGGATGATGAACGCGTCGTTGAGGGTGCGCCCACGCATGTACGCCAGCGGTGCCACCTCGATCGTCCCGGCCGTGAGGAGCCGCGGTACGGAGTCGGGGTCGACCATGTCGTGGAGGGCGTCGTACAGGGGACGCAGGTACGGGTCGATCTTGTCGTTGAGGGTGCCCGGCAGGAAGCCGAGCCGCTCCCCCGCCTCGATCGCCGGGCGGGTGAGGATGATGCGGTTGACGCGCTTGTCCTGCAGGGCCGCGACCGCCTTCGCCATCGCGAGGTACGTCTTGCCCGTACCGGCGGGACCGATGCCGAAGACGACCGTGTGGGCGTCGATCGCGTCGACGTAGCGCTTCTGGTTCAGCGTCTTGGGACGGATCGTCTTGCCGCGGCTCGAGAGGATGTTCTGGGTGAGCACCTCGGCGGGCCGGAGCTCACCGGCCTCCTTCGTCATCCCGACCACGCGCTCGACGTCGGAGGCCGACAGGCCCTGCCCCGTACGGAGGATGGTCACGAGCTCGGTGAGCACCTCGGCGGCGTGCGCCACGGCGACCGGTGATCCCGACAGCGTCACCTCGTTGCCACGGACATGGATGTCGGCTTCGAGGTCTCGTTCCAGGATGCGGAGGTACTCGTCCCGCGGTCCCAGGACGTTGACCATGCTGATCGACGCGGGGATGCTCAGCCGTCGCTCAGCGGCGGGTCCGGTGGCTGCCTGATGTGTGATGGTTCGGTTCTCTCTCTCCAGGTCTACGAGGAGTACATCCTAGGCGGGCGACCCCAGAGGGGCACGTGCGTTGGTGGCGTTCACGGCAGCGAAGCGGTCCGTCGCGGCGACGAGCTCGGCAGCGATCGCGGGCTCGGTCGATGCGTGCCCGGCAAGCACGACCCGGAGGTCGGCCTCGGGCCAGACGGCCGCCAGGTCGTACGCGTTGCGGACCGGGCAGCACATGTCGTACTGCCCGTGCACGATGACGGTGGGGATGTGGCGGATCCTCCCCACGTCCTCGAGGAGCTGGTCGGGCCGGAAGAAGCCGGCGTGCGTGAAGTAGTGGTTCTCGATCCGGGCGAAGGCGACCGCGTACGCGGGGTCCTTGCCCGCCTCGACGAAGCCCGGGTCGGTGAGGAGCTTCGCCGTGGCGTTCTCCCACGTCGTCCACGCCACGCCCGCGGGGACGTGGACCGCCGGGTCCGGGTTGAAGAGGAGCTCGTGGTAGCGCGAGATGTTGTCGTTGCCCGGGGTGCCGATGTGGAGGTGGCTGCGCGCCTCTCCCCGGAGGGGCTCCTCGAAGACCGGCCACCAGTCAGGTCGGATGAGACCGGCCGGGCCGTTGTAGAACCAGTCGAGCTCCCAGCGACGCAGCATGAAGATGCCGCGGAGGACGAGCTCTGTGACCCGGTCGGGGTGCGTCTCCGCGTACGCGAGGGCGAGCGCGCTGCCCCACGACCCGCCCCATACCTGCCAGCTCTCGATGCCGAGCGAGGTACGGAGGGTCTCGATGTCGGCGACCAGGTGCCACGTGGTGTTCGCGCTGAGGTCGGCGTCCGGCTGCGAGGCGTGCGGCGTGGACCGCCCGCACATGCGCTGGTCGAACAGGATGACCCGGTACTTCTCGGGGTCGAAGTAGCGCCGCATCATGGCGCTGCAGCCGCCTCCAGGGCCTCCGTGGAGCACGACGACCGGCTTCCCGTCGGGGCGTCCGCACTGCTCCCAGTAGAGGTGGTGTCCGTCTCCGACGTCGAGCATGCCCGACTCGTACGGCTCGATCGGCGGGTACAGGGCGGCCTCGGTACCCGCCGGATCGTGAGGGTCAGTCAACGTCGTCGTCCTCGCTGGGGTCGATGATGTGCATGGCGGCTTCCTCGGCGCACGCAGCGCCGCCGTCGATGCCGACGTCCTCGCCGATCGTGTCGCTCTCCTCGTCCTCGCCGTCGTAGCCGTGGTTGGCGTCGACGAGGCGACCGGCACGCCGGTTGCCGACCTCGCGGTCCTCTTCGGGATCGTCCCGCCAGCTCGTGGCGTCACCCTCGGCGGTCACGTCGGGAACCTCTTGAGCAAGCCTCTGGTCGAGCGTCTCGCCACGACGCATCTCGGCGGGCGTGTTGCCGAAGCCTTCGGCGGCCGACCAGTGCTCGGGGCTCGTGTACCCCTCGTCGAGCACGTCGTCGACCCCGCGGTCGATGAGCGTCTCCTCGGGCTGCATCTGGTCGAGCTGCTCCGATTCGTCCGGCATGAAGTCGGATTCGGTATCCATGGCTCGATCCTGCCACGAACCGCCGACAGGTACAGGTACCCGGCACCTTCGACGTAGCATGCCGCGGTGACCCCGGAGACGACGACGCCCTCGACCGCGCTGCGCCACCCTGCCGCCACGCGGATGTACGACATCGTCCTGGCGCTGTTCTGCTCGCTCCTGCTCGTCTCGAACATCGGCGCCACCAAGCTCATCGCCTTCGGGCCCGACCTCACCGTGCTCGGCTTCCCCGTACTCCCCATCGTCACCGACGGCGGCGCGTTCCTGTTCCCCCTCACGTACATCCTCGGCGACCTGCTCGCGGAGGTGTACGGGATGCGGCTCGCGCGCCGCGCGATCCTCCTCGGCTTCGCGATCGCGCTCCTCGCGTCCCTGACCTTCCTCGTCATCGACTCCGCGCCCGCTGCGGCCGGCTTCGACCAGAGCGCCGCCTGGCACGCCGTGCTGGGGTTCGTCCCGCGCATCGTGGCGGCGAGCCTGTGCGGGTTCCTCGCCGGCCAGTTCCTCAACGCGTACGTCGTCGTGCGCCTCCGCGACCGCGCACGGCCCGGCTCACTGTGGTGGCGGCTCGTGTCGAGCACGCTCGTGGGCGAGCTCGCCGACACGACGATCTTCTGCACGATCGCGTTCGGCGGCCTCATCGGCGTCGGCACGCTCGTCAACTACATCGTGGTCGGCTACGTGTGGAAGGTCGGCGTCGAGGTCGTCATGCTGCCGGTGACCCTCCGCGTCATCCCGGTCGTCCGGCGCTACGAGGGCTACCCCGTACCCGGAGCGGCGGTACAGCCCGAGCCGGCTCCCGAACCCGCCTGAGCCCGAGGCCCGCCACGGGCACCCCAGCCACCGCCCGCTCGACCCGGGGCAGGGTCCCGGGCGGCCGATAGAGTGGCGGCCGTGCCGGATCGCCAGGACGTCGTGCGTCGGATCACGAAGGGCGCGAAGTCCCTGGCGCGCAGAGGCCTCGAGAAGGCGCCGCGAGTCGCCCGCGTCGCCCGGTCGACGTACTTCGCCGTCCTGAACTCGAGGACCGTCCAGCAGCTCGCGTACCGCGACTGGCTGAGGGCTCACGTACACGCCTCGCCCGCCGTCGACGGCACGCTTCGCTCGCCGAGAATCAGCATCGTCCTCGACGTCGCCGGCCAGCCGCCGGACGCCGCGCAACGGGCCGTCGACCGAGTCCTCGCCCAGACGTACCGGACCTGGGACCTCACGGTCGTCAGCGACGCGCAGCCCTCCCTCGACCTGGGGCCCGACCATCGGCTCCTCGTCACTCCCGGCTCCACGTTCGCGTTCCGCGTCACGGCCGCCATGGCCGACCTGGAGGGCGAGTACGTCGTGGTGGTGGAACCCGACGACGTGCTCTATCCCGACTCGCTGGCCGCGCTCGCTGCCGTGGCGACCCGGTCCTCCGACGCCGGCCTGGTCCACGGCGGTCACGACGTGTGCCGCCTCAGCGTGGACCGTCATGGCGTGGAACGCCTGGCCCGGACGGACCCCTTCTTCAGTCCCGCGTGGAACCCGGAGCTGCTGCACTCCACGCCGTACCTGGGCCTCACCCTGTTCAGGACCTCCCTCGTCGTCGCGGCCGGCGGTCTCCGTGACCTCCCGGGAGGCGAGCTGTGGGACCTGGAGCTGCGACTGACGGGCGGGCGCGCCACCGTCGCGCACACCGACGGCATCGTCGCCGGGCGCCTGGCTGGGGCTCGGCCTGTACCGGACGCGACCGCCACGCAGGTCCTGAGGTCCGCGCTGGCCGTCGAAGGCACGCCGGAAGCCACCATCGCACAGGGCCGACTGCACGGCACGTGGAGCATCCGCTACCCGGTGACCGGAGAACCGCTCGTCTCGATCGTCATCCCCAGCAAGAACGCGTACGACGTCGTGCGGCGCTGCGTCGAGTCCATCTACGCCACGACGTCGTACACGTCGTTCGAGGTCGTCCTCGTCGACACCGGCAGTGACGAGGAGGAGGTCCTGCGGTGGTACGAGGACGTGGCGCGGCGCCACAGCTCCTTCCGCGTCGTGGAGTGGCCCGAGCAGCCCTTCTCGTACGCGCGGAGCTGCAACGCCGGCGCGGCCGCGGCTCGCGGCGAGGTCCTCGTCATGCTCAACAACGACACCGAGGTGCTCGAGCCGTCCTGGCTCGACGTTCTGGTCGGCGAGGCTCAGCGCCCGGAGGTGGGCATCGTGGGCTGCCTGCTCCTCTACCCGGACCGCCGGACCGTGCAGCACGCCGGCATCGGGCTCGGCATCAAGACCGTGGCCGGAAACAGCCTCGCGGGGCTGAGACTCGACAGGCCGCTCTTGAGGACCCAGGAGCTCCTGCTGTGGACGCGCCGCGCGACGACAGCCGTGACGGCTGCCTGCGTCGCCGTCCGGAAGGCGACGTACGACGAGGTGGGCGGCTTCGACCCCCTGCTCCGCATCACGTTCAACGACGTCGACCTGTGCCTCCGCGTCGGCGCACTGGGCTACCGGAACGTCTACACGCCGGACGTGCGGCTTCTCCACCACGAGTCGAAGACGATCGCCCCGAGCCGCGACTGGACGGAGCTGTTCGCGGCGGCCGACCTCTTCCGGTCACGGTGGTCCGACGTGGTCGCTCACGACCCTCAGCTCAACCCGAACCTGGCCCGCACGACGACGAGCTACCGGCTGCCGTTCCACGGCCTCTGACCGGCTCCGCTCAGACCCGGGACCTGTACGCGCCGAGCCACTCGCAGCGCAGCTCCTCGAAGCTGCCCGCGTCGATGCTCTCGCGGATGTCGTCGACCAGCTTCACCGTGAACCACTCGTTGTGGATCGTCGCGAGGGTGGCGGCGAGCATCTCCTTGGCCTTGAACAGGTGGTGGAGGTAGGCCCGGGTGTAGTGCGTGCACGTGTAGCAGCCGCAGCCCTCCTCGAGCGGGCCGAAGTCCCGTCGGTAGGCGGCCGTGTTGACGTTGTACCGGCCGCGCGAGGTGTAGATGGCCCCGTTGCGGCCCACCCGGGAGGGGTTGACGCAGTCGAAGGTGTCGGCGCCGGCGGCGACCCCGGCGAAGAGGTCCTCCGGCTCGGAGATGCCGAGGAGGTGGCGCGGCTTGTCCTCGGGCAGTGACGCGGAGACCCAGCCGACGATCGTCTCGAGCCTCTCCTTCTCCAGCGCCCCGCCGATGCCGTACCCGTCGAAGTCGCGCCCGTCGACCTCGAGCGAGGCCAGACCGGTCGCCGCGCGGCGGCGCAGGTCCTCGTACTGCGCCCCTTGGACGACGCCGAACAGGGCCTGGTACGGGCGGTGGCTCCGCTCGCGGGTGAGGCGGGCGTGCTCGGCGAGGCAGCGCGCCGCCCACGCGTGCGTGCGTTCGACGGAGCGTTCCTGGTAGTCACGTGTGTTCATGAGGGTCGTCAGCTCGTCGAAGGCGAACATGATGTCGGCCCCCAGCTCGTGCTGGATCCGCATGCTGACCTCGGGGGTGAACCGGTGCGTGTCGCCGTTGAGGTGCGACGTGAACGTGACCCCGTCGTCGTCCACGGTCGCGAGCCTGGCCGACCCGTCGGCGATGACCTCGTCGTCCGGGACGGCCGTGTCCATCGCGAGGACCTTCTTGAACCCCACGCCGAGGCTCATGACCTGGAACCCGCCGGAGTCGGTGAACGTGGGCCCGGGCCAGTTCATGAACCGTCCGAGGCCCCCCGCGGCATCGACGATGTCGGACCCGGGCTGCAGGAAGAGGTGGTACGCGTTCGCGAGCACAGCCTGGGCCCCGAGGTCGGCGACGGTCTCGGGGAGGACCGCCTTGACGCTGGCCTTCGTGCCGACCACGACGAAGGCGGGGGTTCGGATCGAGCCGTGCGGGGTCGTGATGACGCCGCTGCGCCCGAGATGACCGTCGATCCGGGCGCCGACCTCGAACCCGAAGCTCACGCCTCGATCTCCTCGGACAGCGAGGCCAGCAGCCGGAGCTGGGCCACGGCCACGGCTCCGGCGGTCACCGAGCGGAGCACGGTGTCGGCGATGAGAACGGTCGTCGCGCCGGCGGCCTCGAACGCCGCCAGCTCGTCGGGCGCGATGCCACCCTCCGGGCCCACGACCACGACGACCTCCGACCGCGGCGGGCGCACGGTCTCCACGCGCTGCGTCGCCCCTTCGTGCAGCACGTACGCGGCGGGGGCAGCCCCCAGCCGTACAGCCACCTGTGCGGTCGTGGCGAGCGGCGCGACGACGGGAACCGTCAGCCTGCGGGACTGCTTGGCCGCCTCACGCGCGACCGCCTGCCACTTCGCGAGCGCCTTCTCGCCCCGCTCCCCCGACCAGCGGACGATCGAACGCGCGGCCTGCCACGGCACGATCTCGTCGACGCCGATCTCGGTGAGCAGGTCGACCGCCTGCTCGGCCCGCTCGTTCTTCGGCAGTGCCTGGACGCACACGACGCGCGGCCTGGAAGGTACGGACTCGAGCAGCTGGGCGACCTCGAGGTCGAGGCCGTCCTTGCGGACCGCGACCACAGGACCCCTGACCCCGCGTCCCTCACCGTTCGTCACCGTCACGGTCTCCCCGACACCGATCCGCCGGACGACGGCAGCATGCCGTCCCTCCGGGCCGTCGAGCGTCACGCGGGAGCCGACACGGACCCCGGGATCCAGGACGGCGACGAAGAAGCCGTCGCTCACCCGCTGAACGTCTCTTTGAGCCAGTTGATGAGGCCCTTCGAGCCCGTACGGCTGTGCACGTGCGCGGCCGGCGAGGTCTCGTCGCGCAGCTCGGCGAGGCGGCGCAGCAGGTCGCCCTGCTCGTCGGTGAGCTTCGTGGGTGTCTGCACGAGCACCGTGACGCCCAGGTCACCCCGGCCCGTACCGCGCAGCCGAGGCACGCCGCGGTCCTTCACGGTGATGCGGGTCCCCGACTGTGTGCCGGCGGGCACCTCGATGACCACGGACTGCTCCTCGAGCGGCTTGTCGTCGCGCTCCGCCTCCAGCGTCGGGAGCGTCACCTCGGTGCCGAGCGCGGCGGCGGTCATCGGCAGGCGCATGACGACCTCGAGGTCGTCGCCCTTGCGGGTGAAGGTCTCGTGCTCCTGCACGCCGAGCTCCACGTACAGGTCGCCGGCGGGACCGCCGCCGGGCCCGACCTCGCCCTGCGCCTCGAGGTGGATGCGGTTGCCCGTGGCCACGCCGGCAGGGATCTTCACGTTGATCGTCCGGCTGGCGCGCACGCGGCCCTCTCCGGAGCATTCGCCGCAGGGGTTCGGGATGGTCGTGCCGTAGCCGCGGCAGGTCGGGCAGGGCTGGGTCGTCCTGATGTCGCCGATGAAGGATCGCTGGACCTGGGTGATCTCGCCGTGGCCCTGGCAGGTTCGGCAGGTGACCGGGTCGCCGCCCGCCGAGCCGGAGCCGTGGCAGACGTGGCACACGACCGCGGTGTCCACGGCGATCGGCTTCGTCACGCCGAAGGCAGCCTCGGCGAGCGTGAGGCGAAGCCGTACGAGCGCGTCCTGTCCGCGCTGGACCCTGGAGCGCGGTCCGCGCGACGTGCCGCCGCCGAACATCGCGTCGACGAGGTTGGTGAAGTCGAAGGTGCCGCCGAAGCCCCCCATGCCCCCGAAGCCGCCCATGCCGCCTCGACCCATCGGGTCGCCGCCACGGTCGTACAGGTCGCGCTTGCCCGCGTCACTGAGGACCTCGTACGCCTCGCCGATCTGCTTGAAGCGCTCCGCCGAGTCGGGCTCGGAGGCGACGTCCGGGTGGTAGCGCATGGCGAGCTTGCGGTACGCCTTCTTGATCTGGTCGGCCGTCGCGTCGCGCGGCACACCCAGCACCTCGTAGTAGTCGGTCACAGGTCAGTCATCCTTCAGCCAGGAAACGGCCAACGTAGCGGGCAACGGCCCTCACCGACGCCATCGTCGAGGGGTAGTTCATGCGGGTGGGGCCGACGACCCCGAGTGTGGCCCAGGCGTCGTCCGGCATGCCGTAGCCGCTGGCCACGACCGACGTCGACTGCAGCCCCACGTGCTCGTTCTCGTGCCCGATCCGTACGGTCACGTCGTCGCGCACCTCACCGAGGAGGCGGAGCAGGACGACCTGCTCCTCGAGCGCCTCGAGCACGGGCTCCATCGCCGTGTGGAAGTCCTCGCCGAACCTGGCCACGTTCTGGACGCCGCCCACGACGACCCGCGTGGTCGGATCGGCCGCGAGCAGGGCCGAGACCGCCTGCACGACGATGCCCAGGACGACGTCGGTCCCAGGCTCGGGGGTGAGCCCCGACAGGGCGCGGACGGCCTGGGTGGACGTCATGTTGCGCAGCACCGACGCCACGCGCACCGCCGCCGCCTGGACCTGGTCGTCACGAGTCTCCGCGGGGATCTCGACGTACGTCTGGGTGATCCTGCCGGTCGACGTGACGAGGAGGACGAGAGCCCGGTCGGGGTGCAGGCGGACCACGTCGATGTGACGGATCACGGCCGTCGACACGATCGGGTACTGCACGATGGCCACCTGCTGGGTGACCTGGGCCAGGAGCCGCACCGTGCGGGCCACCACGTCGTCGACATCCGCGGCTCCGGCGAGGAACGTGGAGATCGCGCGCTTCTCGGCGGGAGACAGGGGCTTCACGGTCGCGAGACGATCGACGAAGAGGCGATAGCCCTTGTCGGTGGGAATCCGCCCCGCCGAGGTGTGCGGCTGGGTGAGGTAGCCCTCCTCCTCCAGCGTCGCCATGTCGTTGCGGATCGTGG
>DASSQF010000177.1:0-9658 GCA_035702685.1 Propionibacteriaceae bacterium | reverse complement strand
TCGCGAGGGTCCCGGGCGACGACTCCGCCCGGCCATCGGGGCGCCGGGTCGCTAGGCTGCGCAGGCAGATCCGTTCTCGCCTGACCAGGAGTGTCCGTGGCCGTCCAGAAGATGTCCGAGCTGTTCGTCCGCACGTTGCGGGAGGACCCGGCCGACGCCGAGGTGCCGAGCCACCGCTGGCTCGTGCGGGCCGGCTACATCCGTCGTGCCGCGCCCGGCATCTACTCCTGGCTGCCGCTGGGCCTCAAGGTGCTCGCGAAGGTGGAGCAGATCGTCCGCGAGGAGATGGTCGCGATCGGCGCCCAGGAGGTCCGCTTCCCGGCGCTGCTGCCGCGCGAGCCGTACGAGACGACCCACCGCTGGACCGAGTACGGGCCGAACCTGTTCCGCCTCAAGGACCGCAAGGGCGGCGACTACCTGCTCGGTCCGACGCACGAGGAGATGTTCACGCTTCTCGTCAAGGACCTGTACAGCTCGTACAAGGACCTGCCGCTCACGCTGTTCCAGATCCAGACGAAGTACCGCGACGAGGCGCGCCCGCGCGCGGGCCTGCTGCGCGGCCGCGAGTTCATCATGAAGGACTCGTACACGTTCGACGTCGACGCCGAGGGGCTGCAGAGGTCGTACGAGATCCACCGCGGCGCGTACATCCGGGTCATGGAGCGGCTGGGGCTCGACTACGTCATCGTCAAGGCCATGTCGGGCGCGATGGGCGGCTCGGCCTCTGAGGAGTTCCTCGCGATCGCGCCCAACGGGGAGGACACGTTCGTGCGCTCGCCGGGCGGGTACGCGGCCAACGTCGAGGCTGTCACGGTGAACCCGCCGGCCCCCGTGGACGCCTCGGCGACGCCGGCGCCGTCCGTCATCCACACGCCAGGCGCGGGCACGATCGACACGCTCGTGACGGCCGTCAACGCCGCGGCGCCGCGGGAGGACCGGCCGTGGACGGGCGCGGACACGCTCAAGAACGTCGTGTTCATGCTCATCCACCCGGACGGCTCGAAGGAGCCGCTCGTCATCGGCCTTCCCGGTGACCGTGACGTCGACATGAAGCGGCTGGAGGCATCGCTGGGGTCGTCGGAGGCCGTCGCGTTCGGCGACGCGGACTTCGCCGCGAACCCGGTCCTCGTGAAGGGCTACATCGGCCCCGCGAAGGACGGCCAGGCGATCCTGGGCGAGAAGGGGGCCAGCGGCATCCGCTACCTCCTCGACCCCCGGGTCGTCGAGGGCACCGCCTGGGTGACGGGCGCCAACGTCGCCGACCACCACGTCGTCAACCTCGTCGCCGGCCGCGACTTCACCGCCGACGGGGTCATCGACGTCGCCGAGGTGCGCGCCGGGGACCCGGCACCCGACGGCTCGGGCCCGCTCGAGCTCGCGCGGGGGGTCGAGATGGGCCACATCTTCCAGCTCGGCACGAAGTACGCCGAGGCGCTCGGCCTCAAGGTGCTCGATGCGAACGGCAAGCTCACGACCGTGACGATGGGCTCGTACGGGATCGGCGTGTCCCGTGCCGTCGCGATGGTGGCCGAGACGACGTGCGACGAGCGCGGACTGGCGTGGCCTCGCAGCGTCGCCCCGTACGACGTCATCGTCATCGCCACGGGCAAGGACGAGGCGCTCGCGGTCGAGGCCGAGCGGATCGCGCGGGAGCTGTCGGGCTCCGGACTCGACGTGCTGCTCGACGACAGGAAGGCGTCGCCCGGCGTGAAGTTCACCGACGCGGAGGTGCTCGGCATCCCCACCGCGGTGGTCGTCGGCCGGGGGCTCGCGAACGGGCTGATCGAGGTGCGCGACCGCGCATCGGGGGCCAAGGACGAGGTGCCGGTCGACGACGTCATCGCACGCGTGGTCGCGGCCGTCCACGGCGCGTGACCCTCGGCCTGCCGCTGGCGACGCTGGCGCTGCTCGTCCTCGCGGCCTTCGCCGCGGGGTGGGTGGACTCGGTCGTCGGTGGCGGCGGGCTGATCCAGCTGCCGAGCCTGCTCATCGGCCTGCCGCACGACACGACGGTCGCGACGGTCTCGGGGACGAACAAGCTGTCGAGCGCGGCCGGTACGGCCGTGGCTACCGGCACGTACCTGGCCAAGGTCCATGTGGAATGGCTGGTGGCACTGCCGCTCATGGCGGCCGCGTACGTCGGCTCGACCGTCGGCGCCCAGCTCGTACGGTTCGTACCGCGGACGCTGTTCACCCCGCTCGTGCTCGCGACGGTCATCGTCGTCGGCGTGTACACGCTGCGGCGGCCCGCGATGGGGATGGAGACCCGGTTGCGACACGAGGGACGCGCGCGGCTGCTCCGCATCCTCGGGATCGGCCTGGGCGTCGGGCTGTGGGACGGGCTCGTCGGTCCCGGCACGGGCACCTTCTTCGTCATCCTGCTGGTCGCGGTCGTCGGCTACGGCTTCCTGGCCGCCACTGTCCTGACGAAGCTCGCGAACCTCACGACCAACGTCGCGGCGCTCGTGGTGCTGGGTACGAGCGGGCACGTGCTGTGGGGGATCGGCGCCGTCATGGCGGTCGCGAACCTCTCCGGCGGAGCGATCGGGGCACGGATGGCGATCCGCCACGGCAACGCCTTCGTCCGCAAGGTCTTCCTCGTCACCATCAGTGCCCTCGCGCTCAAGCTCGCCTGGGACACCGTCCAGCTCATCGTCTGAGGGAGCTGGGCCCGGCCGGCCCGGTTCAGGCGTCCGGCCAGCCCGGGTACTCGGCCATGCCCATCCCGAGCGGAAGGCCGAGGGTCGACGCGGTGACGAGGTCGTCCACCGCGGTCCGGAGCTCGCTCGTCGCGCTGGCGACGACGACGGCCGCGGCCTCCGTGACGGCCAGCAGCAGCTGGCCTCCGAGCGCCAGGACCTGGACGTCGCTGGTCGTGGCGGGGATCGAGTACGCCGGGGCGCCGGGTACAGGGGTCCGCGACGCGGCCCTGCTCCGTGCCATGAGCATGTCCCGTTGCGTCTTCACGGCCAGGACGACGCGGTTCAGCGCGGCGCGTGACGGGTGCGCGATCGTGAGGCGGCCCAACGCCGACTCCAGCCCGTACACCGCCTCGTGGTACCGGTTGAGGAGGTCGTCGGCCGCTGCCGTCGCGTCGAGCACGGCAACCTCCCGGAGGGGGACCGTCTTGGTCACGCCGGAGACCGCCATGGTGAGCGCGCTCCGCGACTGCACGGCCGACGCCGCCTGCGCGGCCCAGAACGCCGCGAGGGGGCCGGTCGTCTGTACGGCCAGGGCGGCGTGGGCGTCGTGCAGCGTCGTCAGGGCGGCTCCCGCGGCGGCGAGTCCGTCGTCCCGCGTACCGGGCGCCGGGACCGTGGCGAGCGCGACCGCCGCCGGTTCCCGGAGAAGCGGGTCGGCTGTGGCGAGGACCGCCTGGTGGACCCTGTGGAGGTCGGCGAGGAGCTGGAACCGCGGGGCATCGGGCCCGGCCCACGGCGCGCCGGCCATGGCCGACAGCAGGGCGCCGACACCGGCCTCAAGGCCGGCGAGGTGGTCGGCGCCCACCGGCGGCACGGGGGGAAGGGGCGTGTAGACGGGTTGCGGCGACCCCTTGACCCGGGGGTCGCTCACCGAGCACCCAGCCGCCGCCAGCCCGAGCGCGGCAAGCAGCAGGGTCCGGCGATGCATGACCACAACCTAACGTCCCGCGCCTATGCTGTTCGTCTACAACAGCTCGACCCAACCGGAGGACCGCTCATGAATGTCGCCCGCCTGCGCGCGCTGCTGGAACCGGTCCTCGCCGACCGTGGCCTGGAGCTGGACGACCTCGTGGTCGTGGGAGCCGGCGCCCGTTCGATCCTCCGCATCACCGTCGACGGGGACGGTCCCCACGGGAGGGGACCCCTGCTCGACGAGGTGGCTGACGCCACCAGAGCCGTCTCCGACGCGCTCGACGAGTCCGACGCGACGGGCAGCCAGCCGTACGTCCTCGAGGTCAGCTCCCGCGGCGTCGGTGCCCCCTTGACGAAGCCCGCCCACTGGAGGCGCAACACCGGAAGGCTCGTCGCCGTGACGCGGTCGGACGGCACGAAGGTGACCGGACGCATCGTCGCGACCACGGAGGAGGGCGCCACGCTGACCGTCGACGGAACGCCTCAGCCCCTGTCGTACAGCGACGTGAAGCGGGCCGCCGTCCAGGTCGAGCTGAACCGTCCTCACGACCCCGATCTCGACGACGCCTTCGACAACGAGGAGTGACATGGACATCGACATGGCCGCCCTGCGGCAGCTCGAGGCCGACAAGGACATCCCGATGTCGGTCGTCATCGACGCGCTCGAGGACGCTCTCATCAACGCGTACCAGAAGACGGAGCACCACGCGAAGGGCGCCAGGGTCACGATCGACCGCAAGACCGGGTCCGTCCACGTGCTCGCCCCGGAGCTGAACGAGGAGGGGGAGAAGGTCGGCGAGTACGACGACACCCCGACCGACTTCGGCCGCATCGCCGCCGCCACGGCCCGGCAGATCGTCATGCAGCGGCTCCGCGAGGCGGAGGACGACCAGAAGTACGGGCACTTCGCCGCCATCGAGGGCGACATCCTGCTCGGCGTCGTGCAGCAGGACCGTCACAGCTCGACCGTGCGGGTCGACCTCGGCAAGGTCGAGGCGATCCTGCCGCAGGCGGAGCAGGTGCCGGGGGAGGACTACAGCCACGGCCGGCGGCTGCGCGTGTACGTGGTCGCGGTACGGCGCGAGCTGCGTGGCCTGCAGGTCGTCGTGTCCCGTACGCACCCGGGCCTCGTCGAGAAGCTGTTCCGGCTCGAGGTGCCCGAGATCGAGCAGGGGATCGTCGAGATCAAGTCGATCGCCCGCGAGGCCGGTCACCGGACGAAGCTCGCCGTGCGCAGCACGAACCCCGACGTCTCCGCGAAGGGCGCCTGCATCGGGCCGATGGGCCAGCGGGTCCGTGCGGTCATGCACGAGCTGAGCGACGAGAAGATCGACATCGTCGACTGGTCGGAGGACCCGGTGAAGTTCGTCGCCTCCGCGTTGTCGCCCGCCCGCGTGTCGAGCGTCGAGATCGTCGACCCGTTGGCCAAGTCGGCGCGGGTCGTGGTCCCCGACTACCAGCTCAGCCTGGCCATCGGCCGCGAGGGGCAGAACGCCCGGCTTGCCGCCCGCCTGACCGGCTGGCGCATCGACATCCGTCCCGACGTCGCCGTGGGAGAGAGCCGCTCCTGACGCGCCAGGGCCCGACATCGCATCCGATGCCGAGCCCCGCGGTGGAAGGGTGTTCTCTCGCTGCCGATCGCTGCCTCCTGTCGTCGCCGGTCGGTCCGACTGGTAGGGATCACAGCCCCGGAGCCTGAGGGTCCGCTGTGTGCGGCCTGGGATGTCCGTACGAGGCGGAGTCTGTACGGTGATCGCGTGCCCCTTCCGGAACGGACCTGCGTCGGCTGCCGCGCCCGTGCACCGATCTCCGAGCTCGTCCGCGTCGTGGCCGCGGGCACCGGTGTCGAGGTCGACCTGCGGCGTCGGATGCCGGGAAGGGGCGCCTGGGTCCACCCGCGCCGCAGCTGCGTGGTGACCGCCACGCGGCGCAAGGCGTGGGCACGCGCGTTGAGGGTGCCCGGAATCGTCGCCGACGCGGAGGACCTGTGCGCCCGCGCCGGATTTCTGGCAGGCGAGGAGTAGGGCCTAGACTTGGCGGCTGACTGCCCGATCGGGCAGGTGACGACCAGAAAGTGGGCTAACGCTCATGACCACTCGATGAGTACGCCGCAATGAGCATCACCACCAACTAACCGGTCCGACGCGCTGAGCTCCGGACCTGAAGGAGATCATGGCCAAGGTCCGTGTCTGGGAGCTCGCCAAGGAGCTCGGACTCGAAAGCAAGGATTTACTCACCACCCTCAACGACATGGGCGAGTTCGTCCGGTCCGCTTCGTCGACCCTCGAAGCCCCCGTCGTCCGCAAGGTGCGTGAGAAGGCGGCGAGCAGCGCCGCCCCCGCGCCCCAGGCTGCCGCAGCTCCGGCTCCGGCTCCGGCGCGTCCCGCCCCGGCTGCTCCGGCACCGGCGGTGACTGTCACCCCGACTGCTCCGGCCGCTCGTCCGCGTCCGGCCGCACCCGCACCGGCGCCCTCACCCGCGGCCTCCGCTCCGGCGCCCGCCGCGTCCGCCCCGGCCCCCGCGGCGTCCGCCCCGGCCCCCGCGCCGGCTCGTACGACTCCGTCGCCCGGGACTCCCGGTCCCCGGCCCGCGTCCACTGCCCCCGGCCCGCGTCCGTCCGCTCCGTCGGCGACGCCGCGTCCGGGTGCCGCCCCGACGCCCCGGCCCGGCGCGCCGCGACCCGGTGCCCCGTCGCCGAGCGGTGTCGGCCGTCGCCCGGGTGCCCCCCGGCCCGGCAACAACCCGTACGCCGCGTCGCAGGGCATGGGCGTACGCCGTCCGGGTCCCCGTCCTGACGGGGCCACGTCGTCCCGTCCGGGTGGTCCCGGCGCAGGGACCGACTCGCGCATGCCGCGTCCCGGCGGCTCCGCAGGTCCTCGTCCCGGCGGCATGCCCCGGCCGAACCCGGGCATGATGCCCAAGCAGGCCTCGGGCGCCCTCGGCGGTCCCTCGACCCGTGCACGCGCCGGCGGACCCGGTGGTCCGGGTCGCGGTCGTGGCGGCGTCGGCGCCGGCGCCCCCGGTCGTCCCGGCGGTGCGCCGGGCGGCCCTCCCGCCGGTGGTGGCCGTGGCCGTGGTGGTCGTGGTGGCTCCGGCACGCAGGGTGCGTTCGGGCGCAACGGCGCTCCGGGCCGTCGCGGGCGCAAGTCGAAGAAGCAGCGTCGTCAAGAGTTCGACCAGATGGAGGCGCCGACGATCGGCGGCGTGAGGATCCGTCAGGGTGACGGGTCCACGATCCGCCTCGCCCGCGGTGCCTCGTTGACCGACCTCGCCGACAAGATCGGCGTCGAGGCGGCCACCCTCGTACAGGTGCTGTTCAACCTGGGCGAGATGGTCACCGCCACCCAGTCGGTGGCGGACGACACGCTCCAGGTCCTGGGCGCCGAGCTCAACTACGACATCCAGGTCGTCTCGCCCGAGGACGAGGACCGCGAGCTGCTCGAGAGCTTCGACATCGAGTTCGGCGAGAACGCCGGCGACGAGGAGGACCTCGCGCCCCGTCCGCCGATCGTCACCGTCATGGGTCACGTCGACCACGGCAAGACGAAGCTCCTCGACGCGCTGCGGCACTCCAACGTCGTGGCGGGTGAGGCCGGCGGCATCACGCAGGCCATCGGCGCGTACCAGGTCGAGACCGAGGTCGACGGCGCCGAGCGCAAGGTGACCTTCATCGACACCCCGGGCCACGAGGCGTTCACCGCCATGCGAGCCCGCGGTGCGAAGTCCACCGACATCGCGGTGCTCGTCGTGGCCGCTGACGACGGCGTGATGCCCCAGACCATCGAGGCGCTCAACCATGCCAAGGCGGCCGAGGTGCCGATCGTGGTCGCGGTGAACAAGATCGACAAGCCGACCGCCGACCCCGTGAAGGTCCGTGGCCAGCTCACCGAGTTCGGGCTGATCCCCGAGGAGTACGGCGGCGACACGATGTTCGTCGACGTCTCTGCGACGGCGAGGACCGGGCTCGACGAGCTGCTCGAGGCGATCGTCCTCACCGCGGACGCCGAGCTCGACCTCCGCGCGAACCCGGACATGCCCGCGCAGGGCGTGGCGATCGAGGCACACCTCGACCGCGGCCGGGGCCCCGTGGCCACCGTGCTCGTCCACCGCGGCACGCTCCACGTCGGCGACTCGATCGTCGCCGGCTCGGCGTACGGCCGTGTCCGGGCGATGATCAACGACCAGGGCGAGACGATCACGGAGGCGCCGCCGTCGACACCGGTCCAGGTCCTCGGCCTCACGTCGGTGTCGGGTGCCGGTGACAACTTCCTGGTCGTCGAGGACGACAGGAAGGCGCGCCAGATCGCGGAGCGCCGCGAGGCACGGATGCGGGCGGCGATGCTGGCCAAGTCCACCCGCCGCAAGACGCTCGACCAGCTGTTCGAGCAGCTCGCGAAGGGCGAGGTCCAGGAGCTCAAGCTCATCCTCAAGGGCGACACCGCCGGTTCGGTGGAGGCGCTGGAGGACGAGCTGCTCAAGATCGAGGTCGGCGACGACATCGGCGTACGGATCATCGACCGTGGCGTCGGCGCGATCACCGAGACGAACGTCACCCTGGCGTCCGCCTCGGACGCGGTCATCATCGGCTACAACGTCCGGCCTCAGGGCAAGGCGACCGAGCTGGCCGACCGCGAGGGTGTCGACATCCGGTACTACTCGGTCATCTACCAGGCGATCGACGAGGTGGAGGCGGCCCTCAAGGGCATGCTCAAGCCGGTCTTCGCCGAGGAGGTCCGTGGCCAGGCCGAGATCCGCGAGATCTTCCGGTCCTCGAAGGTCGGCATCATCGCCGGCTGCATGGTCATCGACGGCACCATCCGCAGGCACGCCAAGGCGCGGCTCCTGCGCGACGGGATCGTCGTCACCGAGAGCGAGATCAACACCCTCCGCCGTGAGAAGGACGACGTCACCGAGGTGCGGGAGGGGTTCGAGTGCGGTGTCACGCTGCACAACTACTCCGACCTCCACATCGGCGACATCATCGAGACCTTCGAGATGGTGGAGAAGCCGCGCGTCTGAGATGCGTGAGCTCACCGGTCCCTCTCAGGGGGGGGGCCGGTGAGCGTCCGCACCGGAAGGGAGAACCATGGCCAGCCCGAACGCGCTCAAGCGCGCCGAGCAGATCAAGCACATCGCGGCGGAGATGCTGGAGAAGAGGGTCAAGGACACCCGGCTGGGCTTCGTCACCATCACGGACGTGAGGCTCAGCAAGGACAGCCACGACTGCACGCTCTTCTACACGGTCCTCGGGACCGATGAGGAGCGCGCCGACACCGCGGCTGCCCTCGAGGCGGCGCGTGGCCAGATCCGTACCGCCGTGTCACGTCGGCTCGGCCTGAGGTTCGCACCGACGATCACGTTCGTCGCCGACGCCATGCCGGAGACGAGCGCGCACATGGAGGAGCTGCTCGCCCAGGCCCGCGCCGTGGACGAGAAGGTCGCGGCACAGGCTGTGGGAGCGACGTACGCCGGGGAGCCGGACCCGTACCGCAAGCCCGCGGACGACGACGACACGGACGAGTGACCGCCGTCTCCGGCGTCCTGGTCGTCGACAAGCCTCAGGGCATCACGTCGCACGGAGTGGTCGCGCGTGTCCGCCGCCTCGCCGGGACGAGGAAGGTCGGCCACGCCGGCACGCTCGACCCCATGGCGACCGGCGTCCTCGTCCTCGGCGTCGGCCGTGCGACGCGGCTGCTGGGCCAGCTGACCCTCCACGACAAGCGCTACCTCGCGACGGTGCGTCTGGGTCAGGAGACGTCGACGGAGGACGCCGAGGGTGAGGTCGTCGCCACTGCCGGTGCGCCCGGGCTGACCGAGCAGGACGTGCGTGCCGCCGCTGCGGCGTTCCTCGGCGAGATCGACCAGGTGCCGAGCGCCGTGTCGGCGATCAAGGTCGACGGCGTCCGTTCGTACAAGCGTGTCCGGGCGGGGGAGGACGTCGACCTGCCGGCCCGACGCGTGACGATCACCCGTCTGGACGTCGGCGCGGCGACACCCGCTGTCGCCTCCGACGGCACTCCGGTCGTCGACGTGGAGCTCGACGT
>DASSQF010000176.1:0-7828 GCA_035702685.1 Propionibacteriaceae bacterium | reverse complement strand
GGCCGGCTGCGGCATCGACGGCGTTCGCCACGCGCCGCTGACGGACGCTCCGGGTCCGCAGGACCTGCAGCGCAGCAACCCCTGCCGCGCCTGCCACCACCGACGGGATGGCGCTGGTGAGGGGCCCGCGCGTGAGTGCCGCGGCCGCTCCCGCGACGCCGAGCATCCCGATCGCCACGGTCGCGGTACGGGGCCGGTCCCAGGCCATGAGTCCCACCACGCCAGCGAGCACCACGAGGACGAGCCCGATCGCGCTGACGAGGATCGGCTTGTCAGCCGTGCCGAACGTGCGGACCGCGTACTCCTTCGCGGGTGTCGGCGCCGCGTCGACCAGGGCGGAGCCCACGGCGACGACGGGGGACGTGACCGGGTCGATGAACGCCGCCACCAGGTGCCCGACGCCGACGGCCGCCGCGGCGGCCGCGACACCGGCGAGAGCACGGAGCACGGCTCGCGGGCGGCGGATCCTTTCGGACGGAGCGGCAGGACGCATGCGGACGTGGTTCACGTGAGCGGTTCGGAGCCGACGGCGCCCCGGATGGGTCCCGCACGACGATCGCGTCGTGGCCGGAAGGTCGAACCGCGGTGGGCTCAGGTGTCGATGCGCACGCCCTTGCGGTACACGGCCCGCACCTCGTGGAGCGCGGCGAGGTCGCGGCGTGGGTCTCTGGCGAGGACGAGCAGGTCCGCGTCGTACCCGGCCCTGATCCTGCCGACCCGGGAGCCGAGGCCGACCGCCTCCGCCGAGCCGGACGTCGCGCACCGCAGGGCCACCTCGACAGAGGAGTGCTCCGCGGCGAAGGCGACCGTGTACGGCATGGAGTTGTGCGGCTTGGCGGGGCTGATGCCGGCGTCGGTGCCCAGCGCGATCCTGATCCCCAGGCCGAAGAGGGTGTGGAGGTGGACCACCAGCGCCTCCATCCGCGCGAGGAGCGCCGGAGGCGGGCCGCCCTCTGAGCCCGGCACCATGCCCAGCGTCAACGACGGGGTGGTTCCCGAGGCGGCCATCGCCGCCAGCACGTCGGGGCGCTGGGCGACCCCCTCGGCCGTCATGAACGTACAGTGCTCCACGGTGTCGACCCCGGCCGCCACGGCGTCAGCGATCCCCTCCACCCCGTGGCCGTGTGCCGCGACGGGCAGTCCCGCGGCGTGCGCCTCGTCGACGAGGGCGCGCAGCTCCTCCAGCGAGAACTGGGACTGGAAGGGCGCCGATCCCGGCGTGACGTTGCCCCCGGTGGCCATCACCTTGACGACGTCCACGCCGCGCTCGGCCCGTTCTCGCACAGCCTGTCGCAGCGCGGCGACACCGTCGGCCTCGCCGCCCAGGAACCAGCAGTGGCCGCCCGTGGAGGTGATGGGAGGCCCGGCGACGAGGACCGTGGGACCCGCTACCGCGGAGGACGCGGTCTCGTCGCGGAGTGCCAGCGTCACGTACCCGCGGTCCCCGAGGTCGCGGACCGTCGTCACGCCTGCGGCGAGGGCCCTCAGCCCGTTCGTACGAGCCGTCTCCAGGAGGGCCTCGTCGGTCGCGGTCGTCAGCCACGACACGGGGTCCATGGAGCAGTTCCAGGTGAGGTGCTGATGGGAGTCGACCCATCCGGGCAGCAGCAGGGCTTCCGGGCCGAAGTCGACGACCTGGGCGCCGTTCTCTGGTGCCCCCGGAGCCGCTCCGCCGGGTGCCTCGCCCGCCCCCACTCCCGTGATGACCGGACCGTCGATCGTCACCGCGAGGTCGTTGTGGAAGGTATCGCCGTCGAACACGTTCCCGCACCGCAGGATGACCATGGCCGCCTCCAGGCCCGCACCGATGCGTCAGTGTCGCCGACGTTTCGACCCGGCACAATGCCTCGCGCAGTCCCGGGCGGGATCAAGGGGGCTGTTCGCCCTTGTCCCGCCCGGTTGCGGTGCCTTCCTCAGCGGAAGACGTCGAGCTTGTTGAACTTCTCGGCGAGCAGGTAGTAGACCGTCGCGCGGCTCTTGGTCCTGTCGGCCTTCATGGTGGCGGCCACGTCCTTGATGGCGGCGTCGAGGGTGGCGTCGTCATCGGTCAGGCCCAGCTTGCCCTTGAGGAACTTCTCGCGGACGGTGGCGACTTCACCGGCGTCGCTCGTGGCAACGAAGGCGGAGTCCCTGTTGCTGAGCGTGAGCCGGTAGGTCGACACCAGCTTCGCGATCACCGCGTCATCGGCAGCGGGTGCGTACTTCTTGATGTCCGCGGCCCAGTCGGTAGCCATACTGCTCTCCTCGCCTCATGAGCGCGTCGTTGCGCTTGGCCAGAACGCTAGTCCCCACAGGGACCTGAGGACAGACCTCCACGAGAGTCCCGAGCAAGGCGGGCACGACGCCCTCAGGGGGAGATCGGCTTCGTCCTCGCTGGAGAAGCGCGCGCCACGTGCGGGCGACGACGGTCGTCATGGGCTTCCGTCAGCCGCTGGACACGCCGAGGATAGGTACTGCGCGAGTGCGCTTCCCATGAGGAGGACGACGATGCGGCTGACGACGAACGAGCCCGACCAGGGTCTGGCGGAGACCCTTGCAGCGGTCCTGGGCGGTGAGCTGCCGGTGGGGATCCGTGCGTACGACGGGAGCTCCGTCGGCCCATCGGACGCCGCGGCCACCGTCGTCGTACGGTCTCCCGACGCCGTCCGGCGCATCCTGTCCGCGCCGGGCGAGCTGGGCATGGCGCGGGCGTTCGTCGCCGGGGACCTCGAGCTGGAGGGCGACATCTACGTGGCCCTCGAGGCGTTGCGCGACCGGCTCGGCGACGCCTTCGCCCATCCCCGCTCCTGGGCGGCGCTCGCGCGACTGGTGAGGGGTACGGGCGGGCTGCATCGCGCGCCCGGACCGCCGCCCGAGGAGGTACGGCTTCACGGGCGCCGGCACAGCCGCTCCCGCGACGCGGCCGCCATCGCCCACCACTACGACGTGTCCGGCGACTTCTACCGGCTGTTCCTCGGGCCGACGATGACGTACTCGTGCGCGGTCTGGGAGGACCCCTCGGTCGGGCTCGACGCCGCGCAGGCGGCGAAGTACGACCTCGTCTGCCGCAAGCTCGGGCTCGTCCCCGGCATGCGACTGCTCGACGTCGGCTGCGGCTGGGGCGGGATGGCGATGCACGCCGCCCGGCACTACGGCGTACGCGCGGTCGGCGTGACGCTGTCGCGGGAGCAGGCGCAGCGAGCCCGGCGGCGGGTGGCCGAGGCGGGGCTGGAGGACCGGGTCGACATTCGGCTCGCGGACTATCGGGAGGTCGACGACGGCCCGTACGAGGCGATCAGCTCGATCGGCATGTTCGAGCACGTGGGCGAGGCGCAGCTCGGCACGTACTTCTCGCGCATGTACGGCCTGCTCGCCCCCCAGGGGCGGCTGCTCAACCACGGCATCGCGCGCCCGGCAGGCACGGGACGGATCAAGCGGAACAGCTTCCTCCAGCGGTACGTGTTCCCCGACGGCGAGCTCGAGGAGATCGGCACGGTCGTGTCGGCCATCCAGCACGCCGGGCTCGAGGTGCGCCACGTCGAGAACCTGCGCGAGCACTACGGGCTGACGCTGCGTGCCTGGGTACGCAACCTCGAGGGGAGCTATGCGGACGCGGTCGCGCTGGCGGGGGAGGGGCGGGCGCGGGTGTGGCGGCTGTACCTGGCGGGCTCGGCGATCGGCTTCGAGAAGGGCGAGATCGAGGTCCACCAGACACTCGCCGTACGGGCGACGGCAGGTACGAGCGGAATGGCCCTGCGGCCCGAGTGGGACCGGGAGCCTGCTCCGCTCCACGTCGGAGTGTGAAAGGCGGGGTGGAGACCACGGATCGCCGGTTCCGGCCGTCTCGCGGGCCTCGCCCCCGGTCATGGGCGGCGATGAGGGCATCGGGACAGCTGAAAGCGGCGCTCTGCGCGGACGCCTCCGCCCGGAAGCTGTCAGTCCGAGGTCTGGCGCCGCTCGCCACGTGACCGTGCCGGCAGTTCTACTGTCGTCACGTGAGCACTGCGCTGTCGCCGGCGGGCTTCGAACTGGACGCGCCGGCCGTCGCCCAGGAGATCGAGCGGTTCATCGCGTCGCAGATGGCCGAGCTCGGCCGTACGGGGATCGTCGTCCCGCTCTCGGGCGGCCTGGACTCGAGCACCGTCCTGGCGCTGTGCGTACGGGCGGTCGGGGCCGACCGTGTGACGGCGCTCCTGCTGCGTGACAAGCGCGGATCCCGGGACGCGCTGCGGTTCAGCCGGCTCGTCGCGGGACGGCTCGGGGTACGCGTCGTGGTCCAGGACGCGACGCGCGTGAACCGGGCGGCCGGCGTGTACGAGTTCGCGGGGTACCGACTGCCGCTGCCCCGCTTCGTCGCGCGGGTCGTGCGGCGCTACCTCGCCCGGGGGGAGAACATCTTCCTCGCCGGCATCCGGGGCACCGATCATCGGCTCACCCGGGAGGCGCTCGCCGCGATCTACGCGAGGCAGCGGCTGCGGCTGGTCATGACGTACCGGTACGCGGACCTGCACCGGCTCGCCGTCGTCGGCACCGCCCACAAGAGCGAGGACCTGCTCGGTCTGTTCGTGAAGTTCGGCGTCGACGACGCGGCCGACCTCATGCCGCTCAAGGGCCTGTACCGGTCGCACGTCCTCCAGCTCGCTCGCGTCGTCGGCGTCCCGGACGAGGTGCTGGAGCGCACCCCGAACCCCGAGATGCTGCCGGGCATCGAGGACAAGTACGTCGACGTGTTCGGGGTGCCCGCACCGACCGTCGACCTCGTGCTGTGGGGAATCGAGCACGGGCTGTCCGACGAGGAGATCGCCGAGGACGTACCGCTCACCGGTGCCAAGGTCGTCGAGCTGCGTGAGGCTGTACGTCTCAGTGCGCACATGCGGGAGCCGTCACGGCACCCGGATCTCGGGAGGTTCCTGGCGTCCTGACGCTCGTCCGTCGCGATCGCACGACGTCGCCGGCTCACGCCTCGCACCGCGACCCCGTCGTCCCAATCCTGGTCGAACTTCACAACCTCTGCAGGGATCGTGAAGGGCGGCAGAGTGGTGCAGACGAGGCGTGAGCGGGTCGTACGAGCCCGTACCAGCCGCGGTGGGCGGGGCGGGTCGTGGCGGTTTCAAGCATCGTTGACATCGGCTGGACGCGGACACAGTCTGGAACCAGACCCTCCCGGAACAGCCGAGGAGGTGGCCGGGTGACGCCGGTCGCCCGGCGAGGAGAGGAGTACGCCATGGCACTGGTTCTCCGGGACTGGCCCGACGTCCAGGAGGTATTCCACCGGATGTTCGAGGGCGACATGGACACGTCGTGGCTTCGCGTCGAGGAGTTCGTGGACGACAAGACGCTGGTGGTTCGTGCCGAGCTCCCTGACATCGACCCCGAGAAGGACGTGGAGATCGTCATCGAGGAGGGGAACCTTCGCATCTCCGCCGAGCGGCAGGCGAAGTCCGAGCACAAGAACAAGAACTCGTACCGCTCCGAGTTCTCGTACGGCTCGTTCACTAGCACAGTGAAGCTGCCCCCGGGCGCGACCGAGGCCGACGTGACCGCAACGTACAAGGACGGCGTCCTCGAGATCCGCATCCCGGTCGCCGAGCCCGTCACCTCGGGTCCGGCGAAGATCGAGGTCACGCGCGGGTGAGCTGACCACTGAGAGGACGTTCGCACCGTCACGTGCAGCCGTGGGTAATCGAGAGGTGTCCGCGCCGCGACGGCTGCGCGGACTCGCCAAGTGAAGGAGACCACATGGAGATCACGGACAACGGACCGAAGCCGAACGCGTTCGACCTGGAGACGGCGACGAAGGAGAACAGCAACTACCGGACCGTCGCCTGGACGGGCCGCTACCTGCAGGTCACCCTCATGTCGATCCCGGTCGGGAAGTCGATCGGCCTCGAGGCGCATCCGGAGACCGACCAGTTCATCCGGCTCGACGCGGGCAAGGGCCACGTGACGATGGGCCCGTCCGAGGACGACCTCAGTTTCCAGAAGGACGTCGAGGACGGCTGGAGCGTCCAGGTCCCCGCCGGCACGTGGCACGACATCATCAACACCGGCGACGAGGACATGAGGCTGTACGTGGTGTACGCGCCCGTCCACCACACCCCCGGCATCGTCCAGAAGACGTCGGAGGACGCCGACAAGGACGAGGAGTCCGGCAAGGACAAGCCGCCGGAGTGGTCCGTGCAGCCTCCGAACCGGGAGCCTGACGAGAAGGCTGAGTAGCCACGACCGGTTTCGGCCGTCTCGATCCCTTCCGGCAGACCGTTGGCCGGGTTCGGGGCATCGAGACGGCTGAAACCGGTGCGGCACAGCATCGGCGCGCCCGCGTCCTCCGACGTCGTCGCCATTCCAGGGTCGGGCCGGAGCGCCCCGAGCCGATTCCTCCCGAAGTCGTCGCCATTCCAGGGTCGGGCCGGAGCGCACCGAGCCGATCCTCCGACATGGTCGCCATTCCAGGGTCGGGCCGGAGCGCACCGAGCCGATCCTTCGACGTGGTCGCCATTCGGCCTGCTCAGGGGTGAATCACGACGACTTCGGAGGATGCCCGAAGATCCTGCTCCAGAACCCTCGGAATGGAGACCACTGCGGGGGACGGGCCCTCCAAAGATGGTGCCTGACAGTCTTCCCATTCGCCCCTGACCCCTGCGGCACCGATCGATATGGTCGCCATCGTGCAGGTGACGCGCTGGCGGCGGTACGGGAAGGACCGCCTGTACGTGCGGGACGACGAAGCCGGCGACATCGGGTGGTGGGATCTCGCCACCGACGAGGCCCATCCGGTCAGCCCGAGTCACGACACCGCGCTCGCGCAGGCTGTCGGGGCCTGGCGGGCCGGGAACGGCGGGTGCGAGACGTCCGCCTCCGTCGCAAGCCCCGTCCCGGTGACCGCAGCGACGGAACCCCGCCTCGCCGGACCAGTGCCCCCTGACTCACGCTCGCTCCGATCCGAGCTCGCCCAGAGCACCGAGGACACAATGCCCGCCGCGTCGGCGTTCCGCACAGCGGAATCCCCGGATGCGACGACCCCGGTCTCCCCGCTCCCGGTGTCGCCGGCAGCCCCCGTCCCCGCCGGCCTCGAGTGGGTCGACGGGGTGGCCGGAGGATCGGCGTCGAGCGAGTTCCAGCGCCGTCATGACGCGCGCCACGAGCGGGTCACGACGGCGCACCCGAAGATCGGGAAGTTCCTCCTCGCCGTGTTCGACGACCCGCAGTCGACCCGTGCCTGGTCAGTCGGCGCCGACGGTGAGAGCGCCCTGGGCGGCATGCTCGCGCGGATGGCCGGCCCGGAGCTTCGCGTGCTCCATGACCGACGCATCCCGCGTACGACCGCGAACATCGACCACGTCGTCGTCTGTCCAACCGGGGTGTGGGTCATCGACGCGAAGCGGTACGTCGGCAGCCGACCCGCGCTGCGCGTCGAAGGCGGCATCCTCCGCCCGCGTACGGAGCTGCTCACGGTGGGCGGCCGCGACCGGACGAAGCTCGTCGACGGGATGCACAAGCAGCTGAGCCTCGTCCGTACAGCGCTCGCCGACCAGCCCGAGGTGACGGTACGAGGTGTGCTCTGCTTCGTCGACGCCGACTGGCCCGTGATCGGCGGCGACTTCGTGGTGCGCGACGTCGCGGTCGTCTGGCCCAAGAAGCTCGCCAAGCTCCTCGTACAGCCCGGGCCCCTCGACCCCGACCGCATCGCCGCCCTGCAGTGGCAGCTGCACGAGGCGTTCCCGCGCCACAGGGATCAGAGGCCGCACCCCCGCTGACCGGTTTTGGCCGTCTCGAGCGCTTCAGGGCGCCCCGAGGCGCGCGTTGAGTCCGCGAGACGGCGGAAACCGGCGCGGCGGCCGCTCGGTCG
>DASSQF010000175.1:0-3100 GCA_035702685.1 Propionibacteriaceae bacterium | reverse complement strand
GGGGCCGTCCTCAACTCCCGGGGTGCCTACTGACAGCCGCCTGACGTCGGTCGCGAAGTAGATGAGAACCCGGTCCACGGGCTCTATCGGGTGCAGGGGGGATGCACATAGCATGAGGCACACCTTGGGGGGACGGACGTGGCGGGCGCCTTCGGCGTGCCGGCGCGTGACCGTGCCTGACTCGACTCAGGTAGGAGCGCCATGGACACGCTGAGGGTCGCCGTCATCGGCGCGGGCTACTGGGGGCCGAACCTCGTCCGGAACTTCCGCAGCTCACCGGACTGGGACCTCGTCGCGGTCTGCGACCTCGACGCACAGCGCGCGGCGCGCGTCATCGGCGACCGCTCGACGGTCGAGGTCGAGACCGACGTGGCCAGGCTGCTGCAGCGGGACGACATCGACGCCGTCGCCATCGCCACGCCGGCTCGTACGCACGCCGAGCTCGCCATCGCCGCGTCCAACGCGGGCAAGCACGTCCTCGTGGAGAAGCCGCTCGCGTCGACCCTGGACGACGCCAGGCGCATGGTGCAGGCGGCCGCCGACAACGGTCGTGTCCTCATGCTCGACCACACGTTCTGCTACACGCCGGCCGTGCGGCACATCCGCCAGCTCATCGCCGACGGCGTGCTCGGCGACGTGCTGTACGTCGACTCCGTACGCATCAATCTCGGGCTCGTCCAACCCGACGTCAACGTGTTCTGGGACCTCGCGCCGCACGACCTGTCGATCCTCGACTTCATCCTGCCCTCAGGTCTCGACGTCGGGCCCGTCACGGCCACCGGCGCCGACCCTCTCGACACCGGTCGCGTGTGCGTGGGGCACGCGAGCCTGCCGCTCCCGGGCGGCGCGATCGCGAACATCAGCGTGAACTGGCTCTCCCCGACGAAGATCCGCTCGTTCGTCATCGGGGGCAGCAAGAGCACCCTCGTCTGGGACGACCTCAACCCCATGCAGCGCGTCGCGGTGTACGACCGCGGCGTCGATGTGGCGCGCCGCCCCGACGACCTCGCCGAGCGCAAGCAGGTCGCGGTCTCGTACCGGATGGGCGACATCCACGTGCCGGCGCTCCGCGAGGCGGAGGCTCTCGGGCTCATGGTCGGCGAGTACGCCGCGGCCATTCGTGAAGGCCGGCCGCCGCTCACGGACGGGCACGCGGGCATGCGCGTCCTGTCCCTCCTCCAGGCCATCGACGACAGCCTCGCCACGGGACAGCCCGTGGCTCCGCAACGGGAGGACGCACGATGACAGCGCTGAAGGGTGCCACCGCACTCGTGACAGGCGGAGCCGGCACGATCGGCTCGACCGTCGTCGACCAGCTCCTCGACGCCGGGGTGGCCGAGATCAGGATCCTGGACAACCTCGTACGAGGACGCCGCGCGAACCTCCGCTCCGCGCTCGAGGACCCTCGCACCCGCCTCGTCGAGGGCGACATCCGCGACCGCGACCTCGTGCGCGACCTCACCCGCGGCAGCGACCTCGTGTTCCACCTGGCCGCGATCCGCATCACGCAGTGCGCCGAGGAGCCGCGACTCGCGAACGAGGTGCTCGTCGACGGGACGTTCAACGTCGTCGAGGCCGCGGCGGCCGAGCGCGTCGGCAAGATCGTGCTGTCGTCCTCGGCGTCCGTGTACGGGCTGGCCGAGGAGTTCCCCACGGACGAGCGGCACCACCCGTGGAACAACGACACGTTCTACGGCTGGGCGAAGGTCATGAACGAGGGGACCCTCAAGAGCTTCCGCGCCATGCAGGGCCTCGACTACGTCGCGCTGCGCTACTTCAACGTGTACGGGCCGCGCATGGACATCCACGGCCTCTACACCGAGGTGCTCATCCGCTGGATGCAGCGCATCGCCGCCGGCCAGCCGCCGCTGATCTTCGGCGACGGGCTCCAGACGATGGACTTCGTCTACACCACCGACATCGCCCGCGCGAATCTCCTGGCCGCCGCATCGGACGTCACGGAGGGCGTCTACAACATCGCGAGCGAGCAGGAGACGTCACTGCGGGGCCTCGCTGAGGCGCTGCTGCGGACGATGGGCTCCGATCTGCACATCGAGTTCGGCCCGGCGCGACAGGTCAACGGCGTCACGCGTCGCCTGGCGACCACCGAGGCCGCGCGTCGTGACCTGGGCTGGACCGCGACGGTCGGTCTCGAGGAGGGGCTGCGGCAGCTCGTCGACTGGTGGGTCGTCGAGAAGGAGAACGACGCCGAGCTCAGCGGGGTGGTGTGACGTGGAGCGCATCAACGTCATGCAGCCGTGGCTGGGCGAGGAGGAGGTCGCGGCAGTCACCGAGGTCCTGAGGTCCGGCTGGGTCGCACAGGGGCCTCGGGTCCGGCAGTTCGAGGAGGCGTTCGCGCTGCGCCAGCACGCTCCGTACGCGGTGGCGGTCTCCTCCTGCACGACCGCGCTGCACCTCGCGCTGTACGTGGCGGGCATCGGGCCGGGCGACGAGGTCGTCATCCCGTCGTTCTCGTTCATCGCGACGACGAACGCGGTGCGGTACGTCGGTGCGGACCCCGTCTTCGCGGACGTCGACCCGCTCACCGGCAACGTGACGGCGGACACCGTGGCCCCGCACCTCACCACGCGTACCCGTGCCGTCATCGCCGTCGACCAGGGCGGCATGCCCGTCGACCTCGACCCGCTGCGGGCGCTGTGCGACCCGCTGAACATCCTCGTCCTCGAGGACGCCGCGTGCGGCGCGGGCTCGACGTACAAGGGTCGTCCCGTCGGCGCGGGCGCAGAGCTCACCGCCTGGTCCTTCCATCCGCGCAAGCTGCTGACGACCGGCGAGGGCGGCATGCTGACCAGCTCGAACGAGGACTGGGCGAGGCGGGCGCGCATGCTCCGCGAGCACGCCATGAGCGCCTCCGCCGCTGACCGCCACGCCAGCACGCTCGCTCCGCTCGAGTCGTACCACGAGGTGGGATTCAACTTCCGGATGACCGACCTGCAGGCTGCCGTCGGCATCGTCCAGCTGGGCAAGCTGGACGAGATCATCGCCCGGCGTCGTGAGCTCGCCGCGCGGTACCAGGCGGCGCTCGCCGGGACGCCGGGGCTTCGTGCCGTCACCGACCCGGAGTACGGCACGAGCAACT
>DASSQF010000174.1:0-3699 GCA_035702685.1 Propionibacteriaceae bacterium | reverse complement strand
CACGTAGATGTCCGGGTTGTCGTTGGTGTCGCCGGGGAACGTGAGGTCCGGCCGAGCCTCGGCCAGCCGGCGGCTCACCTCCTCGGTCGTACCCGGCGGTGACGTCGACTCGAGCACGACGAGCGCACCGGGCCTGAGCTGCGGCGCGACTGAGGCCGCCGCGGCGAAGACATGGGTGAGGTCGGCCTCCTCGTTCGGCGTGATGGGGGTCGGCACGGCGATGATGTACGCGTCCGCGACCGGCACCTCCATGCTCGTGGAGATGTTCCCGAGCGCGACGGCGCCGCTGAGGCTCGTCTGCAGGTCCGGCTCGAAGAACGGGATCTCCCCGCGGGCCACTCGGTCGACGGTGCTCTGGTTCACGTCGACGCCGGTCACCCGTACGCCCCGCGAGGCGAGGACGACCGCGGTCGGCAGGCCGATGTAGCCGAGACCGATGACGGCCACCGTGCCGCTGTAGAACGGGTTGTCCATCACGCCGCCTCACTCGAGACAAAAGTCGGTACGGGTTCGGGCCTTCGGGTCAGCAGCGCCCGCGCCACCATGAGGCTGAACAGGACGTTCGTCCGCAGGTAGCGCTTCCACATGCGTCCCGGCTCCTGCAGCAGCCGGTACGCCCACTCCATCCCGGCCCGCTGCCAGCGCTCGGGCGCCCTCTTCGTGACGCCCGCGAGGATGTCGAAGGAGCCGCCGACGCCGTGCGTGACGGGAACCTGCATCAGCGGCTGGTACCGCTCGAGGAACTTCTCCTTCTTCGGCGAGGTCATCCCGAGGAAGAGCATGTCCGGCTGCGCCGCGGCGATGTCGGCCGCAACAGCCGCCTCGTCATCGAAGTACCCGTCGCGGTAGCCGGCGAGCCGGGCACCCGGGTACGTCGTCGCCATCACCTCGGCCACTCGGGCCACAACCTCGGCCTTCGCGCCCAGCAGGTACACGGACAGGTGGTCGCGGTCCGCGAGCTCGAGCAGCCGGATGAACAGGTCGATGCCGGCCACCCGCTCCGGCAGGGGCTGCCGCAGCATCCGGCTCGCCCACACGACGGCCTGGCCGTCGGCGAGGATGACGTCGCACGAGAGCATCGCCGCGTGGAGCGCCTGGTCGCGTCCGGCGTTGACGACCTTGGCCGCGTTGAGGACGCCGATCTGTACGGGCTGTCGCTCGGCGATGGCCGTACCGCACAGCTGGACGACCTCGTCCATCGTCGCGGCCAGCATCGGATATCCGAGGACCTGCTTGGTCTCGCTCATGCTGCGCTCCCCTCATGCATGGCGCCTGATGCGTACAACAGCCACCCCAGCTCGTACGGACGGCACTCGTAGTCGACGCGTCCCGCAGGCAGGATCTGGTCGACGAAGGGCGCCTGCGCACCCGGACGGACACGGCTGACGAGTGCGCCCGCCGCCCGTGCCGCCTTGAACGGCTCCCGGCGTCCCACCTTGCGCCAGATGACGCCGAGGTCGGGCGCGACAAGGGGCTCCACGCATTCGGGATGCGTCGACAGCCAGCCGTACCCGCGCTGCACCGCCTCCGAGTGGTCCGTCCCGCCCGCTGCCGCGAGCTCGTCGAGGACCATGGGCGCCATGCCGTGCTGGTGGACGGAGTACGTGGGGTAGCGCTCGACGACGTCACCGGTACGGGCGTCGTAGTGCCACCACCACTGGCCGCCCTCGCCCTGGAGCTCGACGAGGCGGCGAGCCGTCGCCTCGGCCGCAGCCATGACACGGTCCTCGCCGGTGCGTGCAGCGAACCGTACGAACGCCTGGACCGGGTAGATCTGGTCGGCGAAGCTGCCCACGTGGCCGCGCAGTCTCCCGGCGGCGGGCGAGGCGTGAGGGAAGGTGCCGTGCAGTCCCTGCTCCGCGCGGAGCCGGGCGACGCCCTCCTCGGCGAGCCGCGTGGCCGAGTCTCCCTCGGGCATCGCGAGGCCGGCGACGACGGCCCAGGCACAGTCGACGGTCGGCAGCGAGGGCCCACGTACGGCGCCGAGCAGGCGAGCGGCGAGCGCATGGTCCGTGGTGCCCGCGACCTCCGCGGCCGCCCAGAGCGCGAGGGCCTGCGCACCGGGGTCGGCGCTCGAGGCCGCGAGCGTGAGGCACGAGCGGGCCATGTCCGCCGCGGTGGCGCCGCCGAGGACCTCGCGCTGGACGTTCTCGGGCTGGCGACCGAGACCCAGCGCGGCGATGGCGGTGTAGCGGACGCTCCGTCCTTCAGGCCGCAGGGTCGGGCCTTCGGGGCCGGGGGTGCCGCGCAGCGTGTACGGCAGCGCCTGGCCAGGCGTGTACCCGCAGGCCGCGAGGCCGACGAGCGCCACCGCCACGAGGTTCTGCGTCGAGGTGGACGAGCGGGAGGACGTGGTCATGGCGCCGTCTCCTGTCGTACCAGCGCGCCGTCCACGAGGGCCCAGGACAGCCCGCACGTACAGGCCAGGTCCTCGCCGAGGCGCCTGCCGCACTCGCACACCCACCCGATCATGCGGCCGGGGTTCCCGACGACGAACGCGTGCGCCGGTACGTCGCGGGTGACGACCGCGCCGGCTCCGACGAACGCGTACTCGCCGATCGTCGTCCGGCAGACCACGACGACACCGGCGCCCAGGGTCGCCCCGCGCCGTACGAGCGTCGTGTCGAGCTCGCCGCCGTGCTTCTTGATGAACGCACGCGGCGTGAAGTCGTTCGTGAAGATGACGCCTGGGCCGAGGAACACGTCGTCCTCGATCGTGACGCCCTCGAAGATCATGACCTGGTTCTTGACGGTGACGCGGTCACCGACGACGGCACCGCCCTCGACGTACGCGCCGTCGCAGACGTTGCAGTCACGGCCCACGACGGCACCGGGCATGACGTGGGCGAATGCCCATACCCTGGTCCCCGGCCCGACGGTCTCGCTCTCGCACAGTCCGTTCTCGTGCACCAACACGCCTTCCGGCATGTGGCCCCCCCTCGCTCAAACCTCTCGCTGTGCCGTCCGTAGCCCCAAGCCCGGCCGTGCACTCCCCCAGCAAGCAGTGGTCACCCCCGCCGGCCTTCTCCTCAGAGACCGACGGCGTGGTCCACAAGAGATTGTCCACCGCACCTGCAAGATATCCCGCGGTCCCGGGCCCTGCCAAGGTCTTGCTTCAAGGCTCAATCTGTGCGCCGCGGCGATGAGCGGCCTTGTCACAGGAGAGCTAGGCCGTGCAGTCAGCGAGCCTGGCCGCCCCGAAGCCCGTCCCGAACGACCAGACGTCGCCCGTCTCGGGAAACCTCGCGATCCACTTCTCGGCGTTGCACGGCCACGGGACGTCGGGCCGACGGGTCCCGGTCTCGTCCAGGAGCGGGTACCCCACCGAGTGCACGGACGCGGACCAACGGTGACCCTGACGGATCCGACGCAGGGCCGGCAGGCCCACGCGGGCGGCGAGTCCGAGGTTGAGCACGACCCAGGGGGAGTCGGTGAGCTCGATGCCGAGCGGCCATGCCTCGTCCGGAGTCGCGTACGGGACCGCATACATGACACGCCCCCGCATGCAGCCGGCGAACAGGCGGAGCAGGGTACGGCGTTGGGCCTCAGGATGAGCGCGCACGGAGTCGACCGACGGCATGTCACCCGTCACTGCCGTCGCGCGGCGCCGGGCCGCACCGCGCGCCCGGGACGCTGTCGTCGCGCTCGATGCCGCGGACATCGGCTCGGCGACCTCGTCGGCGGTCTCCTGCACGGCCT
>DASSQF010000173.1:0-3172 GCA_035702685.1 Propionibacteriaceae bacterium | reverse complement strand
GCTAGTTCCCCGGGGTCGGGCCGATGGTGGCCCGCCTCGATCGTGGTCACCCGCGCCCGGGAGACGCGGAAGGCGACCTCGACCACTGCGGCGCCCATCGCACCGGTGAGAAGGCCCCAGCCCAGTGCGGACGGATCCGCCGAGATCGCGAAGAAGCTCCGGCCGGCGGGGAGCACGTACGCGAGCGCGGCCAGCCCGGCCATGGTGGCCACGACGACGACCTTCCAGGGCCGGTACGGACGGGCGAGGCACGAGAGCAGCCAGAGCATCGTCACGAGCAGCGAGGTGAGCGCGGCCGTGGAGGCGACGGGCGCGTGCACGACGCCGTGGCCCAGCACCGCGTACACGGCGAAGGCGCTGACCCCCGCGACCGCACCGGCGGGTACGGAGATGGCGAGGACGCGGCGCAGGAAGCCGGGCTGGTAGCGGCGGTGGTTCGGGCCGAGGGCCAGGATCGCTGCCGGGATGCCGATGGTCAGTGTGGAGACGAGCGTGAGCTGGCTCGGCAGGAACGGGTAGGCGAGACCGAGGAAGGCGGCCGCGAGGATCGAGACCGCGCTCATGACGTTCTTCGTGACGAAGAGGCTCGCGACGCGTTCGACGTTGCCGATGAGGCGGCGGCCCTCGGCGAGGACCGCCGGGAGGTGGGCGAAGCGCGAGTCGAGGAGGACGAGCTGCGCCACCGCCTTCGTCGCCTGGCTGCCGTTGCCCATGGCGATGCCGATGTCGGCGTCCTTGAGGGCCAGCACGTCGTTGACCCCGTCCCCGGTCATGGCGACGACGTGGCCGCGCGACTGCAGCGCCCGGACGATCGCGCGCTTCTGGGTGGGGGTCACCCGGCCGAAGATGGTCGTACGGTCGACGACGTCCGCGAGCTCGGGCTCGCTCTCGGGGAGGGTCCTCGCGTCGACGGGCTCCCCCACCTCGAGGCCGACGTCCCGGGCGACGGCCGTCACCGTACGGGGCGTGTCACCCGAGATGACGACGACCCGCACGCCCTGTGCGCGGAAGAAGTCCAGCGTCTCCCGCGCGTCGTGACGCACGCGCTCGGCGAGCTCCAGGACGGCGGCCGGTCGTACCCCTGACGGAGCCTCTCCGGTGGCCGGCAGGCCGTCCGCCCTGGCGAGCAGCAGCACCCGACGCCCGGAGTCCGAGGCGCTGTGGACCGTGGCGACGAGGTCGGGGTCCGCGTTCGCCGGCAGCAGCACGTCCGGAGCACCGAGGAGCCAGGCCTGGCCCTCCACGACCCCGCCGCTCCACTTCCGGGCCGACGAGAAGGCGGCCCGCTCGGTGACGTCGTGCACGGGGTGGGGGAAGGCCCGGGCCAGCGCCTTGCTCGTCTGGTTCCCGGCCGTGTCGTCGGCGAGGGCCGCGACGACGGCCAGGACGTCCTCCTCGGACTCCCCGTCGAGCACGTGGAGCTCCTCGAACCCGATCTCGCCCTCGGTGAGCGTCCCGGTCTTGTCGACGCAGATGACGTCCACGCGCGCCAGCAGCTCGACAGCGGGAAGCTCCTGGACGAGGGCCTGCTTGCGGGTCAGCTGGACGGCTGCGAGGAGGAAGGCGAGCGTGGTGAGGACGACGAGGCCCTCGGGGACGAGCCCGACCATGCCCGCGGCCGTCCGGAGCACGACCTCCTGCCAGCCCTTGTCACCGACCGCCCGCCACTGGGACCACGCCGAGATGGGCAGCATGACGAGCACGATCCACGTCAGCCAGCGGAGCAGCACGTTCGTGGAGTGCTGCACCTCGGAGTGCGCGCGGGTGAACACCTTGGCCTCCGCCGCGAGGCGCTGTGCCGTGGCGTCGGCGCCGACGACCTCGGCGCGGTACCAGCCGGTGCCGGCGACGACGGCCGTACCGCTGGAGAGGGCATCGCCGGAGGACTTGTCCACCGCGTCCGACTCGCCGGTCAGGTTGGACTCGTCGACCTCGAGGTTGTCGCAGGCGAGGATCGTCCCGTCCGCGCTCACCTGGTCGCCAGGGCGCAGCGCGACGACGTCGCCACGGACCATCTCGGCGCTCGGGACCTGGATGCACACGCCGTCACGCAGGACCGTCGCCGTCGGCGCGTGGAGCACGGCCAGCGAGTCGAGCTTGCGCTTCGCGTGCCACTCCTGCCCGATGCCGAGCAGGGAGTTCACGACGAGTGCGATGCCGAACAGGGCGTTCTTGTACGAGCCCGTGAGCAGCACGAGCACGAGCAGCCCGCCGAGCAGCGCGTTGAAGCGCGTGAAGACGTTCGCCCGCACGATCTCCGACAGCGGACGGCTCGTCACCTCGGCGACCGCGTTCGTCTCGCCGGCCGCGATCCGAGCCTGGACCTCGGCGCTGGTGAGGCCGGTGACCGAGTCGGGGACGGGGACGGGCAGGGATGCCTGCTCGGTCTGCGAGGTCGTCTCCGTCACCCCAGACAGGCTAGCGCCGCCACTGGACCCGTGGCCGGTCCCCGCGATCAGGGGACCCGAGCCGTCCATTCCGGGTTCGCGAACTTGGTCCGGACCAGCTCCTCGCCGCGGGCGAGCTCCTCCTCCGTGAGCTCGCCGTCGACGACCGTGTAGAGGCGGCGGAAGGTCTCGAGGAACGAGGCCATGACCTCGGCCCGTGGCAGGCGCGTCTGCGAGCGCACGGGGTCGACGCGCTTGTTCGCGCTCTTCGTGCCCTTGTCGCTGAGCTTCTCGCGGCCGATCCTCAGCACCTGGAGCATCTTGTCGGCGTCGATGTCGTAGGCCATCGTCACGTGGTGCAGGACCGCACCGCCGATGAACCGCTTCTGCGCGGCGCCCGCGATCTTCCCTGCCGGCGAGGCGATGTCGTTGAGCCCGGCGTACGAGGCATTGACGCCGACGCCGGCGAGCGCGGCGAGCACCCACTCGTCGAGGAAGGCGTACGACTGCTCGTAGCTGAGGCCGTCGACGAGCGTCTCCGGCACGACGAGGGAGAACGTGATGCAGTTGCCGGCCTCCATGAACATCGCGCCACCGCCGGAGATGCGCCGTACGACCTGGACTCCGTACCGCTCGGCCGCCTCGGCGTCGACCTCGTTGCGCAGCGACTGGAACGAGCCGATGACCACGGCCGGGTTCTCCCACTCCCAGAACCGGAGAGTGGGCCCGCGGCGACCGGCCGCCAGCTCGCGGCCGAGGACCTCGTCGAGCGCGGCGTGCAGCGC
>DASSQF010000172.1:0-7896 GCA_035702685.1 Propionibacteriaceae bacterium | reverse complement strand
CTGCAGGAAGGACGCCGGGCAGTCCGGGGTCACAGGACCCTCGAGCGCACGGGCGGTCGCCTCGGCCTTGCGCTGCTCCGGGACGAGGACGAACACCGTCCGGGGACGCAGCAGCATGGGGATCGTGAGGCTCAGCGCCTGTGTGGGGGTGTCCTCGAGGCTGGGGAAGTGCCCCTCCCCGACCTGCTGCATCCTGCAGGCGTGGTCGAGCTGCACGACGTGGATGAGCTCGGCCGTGTGGAAGTCCGCAGGCGGGTCGTTGAAGGCGAGGTGGCCGTTCTCGCCGATCCCCATGACGGTGATGTCGGGCTCCTCGTCGCGCAGCAGTGCCGCGTAGCGCGAGAGCTCGGCCTCGACCGGCTCGGCGTCACCGTTGATCCCGTGGAAGGCCTTGGGGGAGAACGGCTCCACGATGTTCTCGGTCAGCCAGCGCCGGAAGCTGGCCGGGTGCGTCTCGGCCATCCCCAGGTACTCGTCCATGTGGAACACGGTCACCCGGCTCCAGTCGATGTCACGCTCCTCGCGGAGGGCACGCACGAACGGCAGCTGCGAGTTGCCCGTCGCCAGGATGACGGAGGCCTGTCCCTTCTCGGCCAGCACCCCGGTGAGCACCTCCGCGAACCGGCGCGCGGCGGCCCGGCCCAGCTCGTCCGCGTCGTCCGCGACGGTGATGGGGAGGTTGTTCATGGTGAAGTGGTGAAGCATGTGCTCTCTCCTGTTCAGTTCTTGTCGGTACGGATCTCGGCCGCGCCGACGATCTGGGTGGGGCTCACGTAGCGAAGGGTCACCACGAGGATCACCAGCGTCGTGAGCATGTAGATGACGGCCATCGCGCTGATCGCCTGCGCCGGCCTGATGCCGGACGCGAAGGTGGCGTAGTAGAGCGCGACGACGAGGGTCTGGTTGCCGGGTCCGGAGACCAGGAAGGTCAGCTCGAACAGGGCGACGGTCTGCACGAGCACCAGCAGGGACGCTGCGAGCATTCCCGGCCGCATGAGGGGGACGAGCACGTTGACGAAGATGCGGGTGGTCGTCGCCCCGCACATCCGCGCCGCGTCCTCGACCCGGGGATCGATCTGCTCGATGAACGGAACCATGACGAGCACGACGAACGGCACCATCGGCACGAGGTTCGCGAGGATGACGCCCAGCAGGGTGCCGCCGACCTGCAGCTTGAAGAGCAGGGTGGCGAGGGGGATGCCGTACGTGATGGGCGGCATCATGACGGGCAGCAGGAAGCTGAGCATGACGGCTCGCTTCCCGGGGAAGTCACGCCGGGCGAGGATGTACGCGGTCGGCACCCCGAGCAGCAGCGCGAGCACGACGACCGTGAGCGCGACCTCGAGGGTCACCCGCAGCGTGTTCGCCAGCCCGTAGTTGGACCAGGCCATCTCGTAGAAGCGGTTCGTCCACCCGGCGGGCAGCCAGGTGCCGAACCACTGGGTCGCGAAGGAGTTGACCGCGACCGTGCCGACCACGCCGAGGAGGTTCACGACGAAGAGCCCGATCGCGACCGCGAGGATGACGCCGACGAGCGTGCGGTGCGAGCGCCGCTCCTTCTGTGCGGGACGCGTGGCCTGTGGCAGTGCGATGGCCATGACTACCCCTTGCTTCCGGCGGTGGAGCCGCGGAACAGACGGTTCCGCCACGACAGGACGAGTCCGATGACGAGCAGCTCGACCACGGCCGTGACGACGGAGATCGTCGACGCGAGCGGATAGTTGTACTGCTCGAAGGCCGCCTGCGCGGCCGCGACCGACAGCACGTGCGAGTCGCCCGAGGGGTTTCCCAGCAGGTTGGCGGAGGGGAAGACGGCGAACGCGAGCACGAAGGCGAGGCAGAAGGTGATCGCCAGCCCGGGAGCCAGCAGGGGCAGCGTCACGTGCCAGAACCGCTGTGCCCCTGACGCGCCGAGCATCCGGGCGGCCTCGTTGAGCCTGGGGTTGATGCCGCTGAGGTACGACAGGACCAGCAGGTACGAGAACGGGAAGCCGGTGATGATGAGCGAGATGATCACCGCCTTGTACGTGTGGAGGACCTCGATCGGACTGCTGATGAGGCCGGACGCCATGAGGACGCGGTTCAGCCAGCCCAGGGGACCGAGGTAGTTCAGCAGGCCCTCGGCGACGAGGACGGTCCCCAGCGTGATGGGCACGATGATGATCGTGTTCACCCAGCGTGACGCCTTCGGTCGCTGCAGCATCCCCATCGCCAGGGGCACCGAGACGATGACGTTGAACAGCGACGCCGGCAGGGCGATCCGGAAGGTGTTGGCGATCGTCCCGCTGAGGTACGGGTCCGTGAAGAACCTCGTGTAGTTCGCGAGCGTCGGGACGCCCTTCTTGGTCTGGAACGAGAGCATGATGCCGTAGAGGGACGGGTAGACGAACAGCGCGGCGATGAACGCGATGCCCGGCACCATGAGCCAGCTCAGACGGTCGAACCCTCGTTCACGAAGACGTCGTGACAGCGACATCCTGGTCGCCGGCGCTGTGAGCGGCATCGTCCACCTCCTCAGGATCCCGGGGGAAGACGAGGACCCGGTCGGGGGAGATCCCGCAGGCGACCGTCTCCCCGGCCTTCACGGGCTGGCTGGTGCGGATCATGAGCTCGTGGCCGGACCGGAGCCGTCCCAGGACCTCGAAGTGCGTGCCCTGGTACTCCACGACGTCGCACAGCAGCCGTACCTGGTTGGTCGCCTGACGCGGGTCGATGTCGTCCGGGCGGATCCTGACCTCCACCGGACCGTCCGGCACGTCCCCGGGCGCGTCGGTCTCGAGCGCGAGACCCTCCCCGCTCACGGTGGCGCGACCCGACGACCGGGAGAGCGTCATCGCGAGACTGTTCCGGTAGCCCATGAACCCGGCGACGAAGGCGTTCGCGGGATGCATGAAGACCTCGTCCGGGGTTCCCACCTGCTGCGTCGTCCCGTCACGGAGCACGACGATCCGGTCGGAGAGGGACAGCGCCTCCTCCTGGTCATGGGTGACGTAGATCGTCGTCAGTCCCAGGTCGGCGTGGAGCTTCCGGATCTCGGTGCGCATCTCCCGCCGCAGCTTCGCGTCGAGGTTGGACAGCGGCTCGTCCATGAGCATGAGCTCGGGCTCCAGGACGAGAGCACGCGCGATCGCGACACGCTGCTGCTGCCCGCCCGAGAGCTGGGTCGGCCGCCGGTCGGCCAGCGGGAGCAGCTGGACGCGGGCGAGCGCAGCATCGACACGGTCCCTGATCTGGTTCCTGGGCAGCCGCTGCATCCGCAGGCCGAAGCCCACGTTGTCGCGGACGCTCAGGTGGGGGAACAGGGCGTAGCTCTGGAACACCATGCCGAAGCCGCGCCGCTCAGGAGGGACCGTGTCGATGGGCGCCCCGTCGAGCGTGACGCTGCCCGACGTGGGGGGGAGGAGACCCGAGATGCAGTTGAGCGCCGTCGACTTGCCGCAGCCGGAAGGGCCGAGCAGGGAGATGAACTCTCCCTTCGCGATGCGGAGGTTCAAGGCGCGCAGGGCCGCCGTGCCGCCGAAGTCCCTGCCGACGTCGACGAGCTCCAGCGTCTCGAACCGCCGAGGTGTGGCGTTCCTCACTTCTTGACCATGTTCGCGCCGATCTCGCGATCCCACTTGTCGAACATCTGCCCCAGCGCCTTGTTGCTGAGCGGAGCCTTCACCGGGTACTTCGCGATGAGCGCGTCGTACTCCTTGCGGCCGAAGTTCTTGATGACGTTCTGGCTCGACGTCGGCGCCATGTCGACGGTCACGCCCTTGACCGAGGGTCCGGGGTACATGTAGCCGTCGTCGTACGCCTTGGCCTGCTGCTCCGGGGTGAGCATGAACTTGATGAGGTCGAGGAGGACGGCGAGCTTCTCCTTGGCCACGCCCTTGGGGATGGCGATGAAGTTGGAGTCCATGATCCACGTCGTGTTGTCGAGCGCGACGACCTGAGCGGCGGCGGGGACCGTGCCGATGGCCCGGGGGTTGATGTCCCAGCCGGCCGAGCTGACGATGATCTTGCGGGTGCCGGCCGCGAGCTCCTTCATGGAGGCGGTGGTCCCAGCCGTGTAGTACGGGATGTACTTGCCCAGCTCGGCGAGGTAGGCCCACGTCTTGGCCCAGCCGTTCACCGGGTCGGTCGGGTCCGAGTCTCCCAGGATGTACGGAAGGCCCTGCGTGAACGCGCGTCCGGGGCCGGAGTTGGACGGTCGAGCGTAGAGGAACTGGCCGGGGTTCGCCTTGGCCCAGTCGAGGAGCTCGGCCGCGGTCTTCGGCGGGTTGGGGACCTTGTCCGGCATGAACTCGATGAGCGGTCCGTAGTTGCCGTAGTCGTTGACGACGGCGTACCCGTCCGTGATCTTCTGCATGACCTTCGCGTTGTCCTGGTACGTCGCGAGGCTCGCTCCGAGGATCGAGTCGAAGTCGGGGGTGAGCCGCTGCCACAGGCCCTGCTCGACACCGGCGCCGAGCGCGTCGTTGCCCGTGAGGACGATGTCGATCTGGGACACGCCGGCGTCCTGCTGTGCCTTGAGCTTCCCCGCGATCTCGGTGGCGTCTCCGGTGTCGAACACCACGTTGCTGACGTACTGCGGGAACTGCTTCTTGTACGCCTCGATCATGGGCTGCGCCACCACGAGGTCGCCCGACACGTCGACGAGGTTCAGCGACACGGGGTTCTTGGGCATCTCGAGCGCCGAAGCCTGGGGCCCGGAACTCGCGGCCGTGCCGACCTCCGCTCCGGGCGCGGTGCACGCAGCCAAGCCGACGGCTGCACCCGCCAGACCCGCAACCCTCAGAAATCCCCGCCTGCTGCTCTGCATCGTTCCTCCTGGAGACCCTTCGCTGGACGCCCCAGCGCGTGCCGGGCACGCGTGACGACACGTTGTGCAACCGGTTGCCCAAAGTCAATCCGCAATGCTCGCGCATGTCAAGGACTGCCGGTAGGCTCCCCGGCGTGGCGCGACAGCGGGCGAAGACATCGAGCCCCACCATCAGGGACGTGGCACAGGTGGCCGGTGTGGCGGCCTCCACGGTCTCCAGGGTCTTCAGCCAGCCACAACGTCTCAGCGCGGACACCGTGACGCGCATCCGCTCCATCGCCGCGGAGATGGGGTACGAGCCGGACCACACGGCGAGATCCCTGAGCACGGGCCGCACGGACACGGTCGCCCTCCTGGTCCCGGACGTCGCCAACCCGTTCTTCCCTCCGCTCATCAAGGGCGTGGAACGGTACCTCCAGGCGCGTGGCGTCGCGGTCCTGCTCGCCGAGACCGACGAGGAGGCCGAGCGCGAGTCGTCGCTGACGATCACGCTGCGAGGCCGGGCGGACGGAGTGATCATCGCCTCCCCGCGTGGCCAGGTGGAGGACCTCATGGCGATCACGGGCGACATCCCCCTCGTCCTGGTGAACCGTGACATTCCCGGCGCCCACCGCGTCCTGATCGACACCGTGCCGGGCATGCGTCAGGCAGTCGCCCACCTTGCCGAGCTCGGGCACAGGCGGCTCGCGTACCTGGGTGGTCCCGAACGCTCGTGGTCGAATGCGGAGCGGGTCGCCGCGTTCGTCTCGGCGGCGCAGGAGCACGGCCTCGAGGCGGTACTGCTTCAGTCGGACCGACCGGACTACCCGAGTGGCTGGAGGGCCGTCCATTCCGTCCTCGAGTCGAAGGCCACCGGGGTCATCGCGTACGACGACGTCCTGGCCCAGGGACTGATGGCCGGACTCGCAGAGCAGGGGCTGGGCGTGCCTTCCGATCTGTCGATCGTGGGCTGCGACGACCTCGTCGCGCCCGTCACCGTGCCACCGATGACCTCCATCCAGACGTCCGCAGAACAGGCGGGGGTCAAGGCTGCCCAGCAGCTGGAGAAGCTGCTGGCTCGACCCCGTGGGACGAGCCAGGGTGAGGACGTGCTCGTCGACGTGCTGCCGTCGCGCTTGTGCGTGCGGGCGTCGACCGGGCCACCACGGCGCCTCTGAGCGCCCTCGGGCTCACAGCCGCCCTCGGTGGATTTCATGGTAACGAGCATTGACGCGGATAATGTGTTCCGCGTTAACTGGCACTGCCATGAAAAGCACGCGCAGCTACACCATGAGATCTCGGGCTCGGGCAGTCGAGGAGAACCGCCTCCGCATCGTGCGCGCGATGTTCGACCTTGCCGAGAGCCAGGGGATCCCTGAGACGTCGCTCCAGGACGTCGCGTCGGCCGCGGCGGTGAGCGTGCAGACGATCCTGCGGCAGTACGGCAGCCGCGAGGCCCTGATCGACGCCGCGATCGAGTACGGCAGGAGCCGGATAGCCGACGAGCTGTCCGCGCCCGTCGGGGACATCCCGGCAGCGATGACCACCCTCGTGGACCACTACGAGCACCGGGGGAGATCCACGCTGCGCATGCTGACCCAGGAGTCGGCGTACCCCCAGGTCGCCGTCATCACCCGCATCGGGAGGGACTCGCACCGGCGCTGGCTGACCCACGTCTTCGAGCCCTACATCCGGGGCGACGAGCGACTGGTCGACCTCCTCGTCGTCCCCACCGACGTCTACACGTGGAAGATCCTCCGGCTGGACAGGGGCCTCTCGCGGACCGACACCCAGGAGCGCATGTCGGCGTTGGTGCGGGCCGTCCTCGCTCACGAGACCGAGCACGGGGGCTGAGATGGGAACGGTTCTCCTCGCCACGTGGGACGGGGGAGGGAACGTGCCCCCGATGCTGGCCCTCGCCCAGGAGCTGCAGCGCCGTGGCCACACCGTGGGCGTCGTGGGCCACGCCTCCCAACGCGCCGCCGTCGTGGCGACGGGCCTTCCTTTCAACGAGTACCCCGTGCAGGCCGCCTTCGGCTTCTCGAAGGAGCCATCCTTCCGGACCGTCACCGAGCTCTTCGGCGACAGGGCGCTCGGCACGCACGTGGCGGCGGTCGCCGAGGACATGCACGCCGATCTCGTGGTCGTCGACTGTGTCCTGGGGGGGGTCATGGACGCCCTGGCGGAACGGGTCATCCCGTACGTGGTGCTCGAGCACCTCTTCGATGCCTACCTTCGTGGCCGACACGTCAACGGCCCTGTCGGGCTCGCCATGCGTCTCAAGGGGCTTCGTCCTCGCCGGCTCCTCGACGGGGCGAGCCGCTGCATCGTCGCCTCGCTCCCCGAGCTCGACCCCGCAGGATCGACGCGAGGAGCGCCGCCCAACCGGACTCACACAGGCCCCTTCGTCGTCGCCTCGCTGTCAACCCCGAGGACGCCCACAGTCCTGGTCAGCCTGAGCACGGTCGCCCACCACTCCATGCAGGGTGTCTGGCAGCGCACCCTCGACGCCCTGGCTGAGCTTCCGGTCAGGGTCGTCGCGACAACAGGGCCGGCGATCGCGCCGTCCGCGCTGTCGGCCGGGGCCAACACGCAGCTCCTGTCGTGGGCGCCCCATGGGGACCTCATGCCGGAGGCGAGCGTCATGATCGGTCACGGCGGTCACTCGACGACGATGCTCGCCCTCGCGCACGGCCTGCCACTCCTCGTGATGCCCATCTTCGCGCCGGTCGACCAGGGCATGGTGGGCGCCTCGGTCCAGGCCTACGGAGCCGGCAGAATGCTCAGGAAGTCGGCGTCGTCCCGCAGGATCCGTGAGACGGTCGAGACTCTCCTCGAGGACCAGACGTACCGGGTCGCTGCCTGGACCCTCGGGACCCGGATACGGGAGCTCGATGGTCTGTCGAGGGCGACCGACCTGGTCGAAGGGCTCCTGGGTCCGCGGCCCCGCGGGAAGAGGCCCGCGAGGGGCTGATCGCGGGGTCGCAACCTCACGTGCAGGTGGTGGAGGACGGTTGCAGGAGGCAGGTCGCCGGGCGCCTCACAATCGTGGGCCGCCCTGACGCGACGTGTGGTGGCTCCCCCGACTGGACTCGAACCAGTAACCCTTC
>DASSQF010000171.1:0-14180 GCA_035702685.1 Propionibacteriaceae bacterium | reverse complement strand
ACCCACTCGGTCCATGCCGCCCTCACGCGCGGTGTCGTCGGCGTCACGGCCGCGGCGCCTGGACGGGCAGCGGCCCTCGTCGTCAACCTTCCCGGGAGCCCGTCGGCGGCGCGGGAGGGGATGGACGTGGTCCTCCCGCTGATCCCGCACATCCTCGACCAGCTCGACGGCGGAGACCACTGATGCCGCAGGGACAGGCAGCCCCCGACATCCGCCTGGCCGTCGTCACGGACCAGCCCATCGACCACGAGGGCCTCGTGCGACGCGTGGCCCGTCCCGAGGCGGGGGCCACCAGCCTGTTCCTCGGCACGGTGAGGGACAACGACCCGCACGCACAAGGGGAGGTCGTCGCCCTCGACTACACCTGCCACCCGTCCGCGTACGAGCTCATCGGCGAGATCGCCACCCGCGTGCTCGAGCAGGCGGATCCGGACGGCGCCTGTACGGTCGCGCTCGCCCATCGCGTGGGGCACCTCGTCGTCGGCGACACCGCGTTCGCGGTCGCGGTCTCCTCAGCACACCGCGCTCTCGCCATGGACGTGTGCGGCCGGCTGGTCGAGGAGGTCAAGCGGTCCCTGCCCGTCTGGAAACAGCAGTTCGAGGCTGACGGCAGCTACCGCTGGTCGGGCCTCTGACCGGCTTGTTCCGGTCCGGAGGCTGCCGCCGGCCGCTCAGGCCTGCGGACGGTGCCAGTCGCCAGAACGGCCGCCCGACTTCGCGAGCAGCCGGACGTCCTGGATCGCGACCGACTTGTCGACGCCCTTCACCATGTCGACGACGGCGAGCGCGGCGACGGCCACGGCCGTGAGGGCCTCCATCTCGACGCCGGTACGGTCGGCGGTCCTCACGGTCGCGACGAGCCGTACGCCCTCGTCGGTGACCTCCACGTCGACGACCACCCCGTGCACGCCGATGACGTGGGCGAGCGGCAGGAGCTCCGGCGTCCGCTTCGCCGCCGCGATCCCGGCGATCCTCGCCACGGCGAGCACGTCGCCCTTGGGTATCCGGCCGTCACGCAGGAGGTCGACGACGTGCGGCGGGCAGGTGACGAGGCCCTCAGCGGTCGCGGTACGGACGGTCACGGCCTTCTCCGTGACGTCGACCATCCGCGCCTCGCCGGCGTCGTCGAGGTGTCCGAACGGCTGGCTCACTGGTCCCTCCTCGGGCTGAGCGGGATCTCGGAGACGCGGGCGGTCATGGCATCGAGGTACCACACCCTGCCGAACAGCACGTCACCGGCACCGGTGATGAGCTTCAGCGCCTCGCACGCCATGACGGCGCCCACCTGGCCGCACATCGCCCCGAGCACGCCGACCGAGGCCGCGGTGACCCAGGTCGACGGGTCCGGGGGCTCGGGGTACAGGTCGCGGAGCGTGAGGCCGGCCGCCTCTCCGTCTGCAGGACGCGGGCTCGTCCAGAACACGCTCACCTGGGCGCGGGTGACGCGTACGGCTCCCCAGACCAGCGGGATGCCGAGGGCCGCGCACGTGTCGGCGATGAGGTAGCGCGTCGGGAAGTTGTCGACGGCGTCGAGCACGATGTCGTACCCGCCGAGGACGGTCGCCGCGTTGTCGTCGGTGAGCCGTTCCTGGTGGACGACGACCTCGATCCCGGGGTCGAGGCTCCTGAGCGCCGCTGCCGCGCTCACGGCCTTGGGCGTGCCGATGCCGGCGGTCGTGTGGAGGACCTGCCGCTGGAGGTTGACCAGTTCGACCGCGTCCGAGTCGACGATGCCGATCCGGCCGACGCCAGCGGCAGCCAGGTAGAGCAGGGCGGGGCTGCCGAGGCCGCCCGCCCCGACCACGCACACGGACGCGGCCCGCAGCCGGCGCTGGCCCTCGACCCCCATCTCGGGGATCGGGTCGTGGCGCGCGAACCTCTCCCGGTCGAGCTCGTCGAGCTCGGGTCCGGGCTCCACGAGCGGACGCATCTTCATCGGTGCCCTCCCAGGCGTCGTACCCAGTCCTCGGCGTCGTGCGGCGTGTCGACGTCGTGCGTGAGCTCTGGGGCCGCGTCGAGGCCGACCAGCCTCAGCGGCTGCAGCAGCCGGTACATGGCGGTGAGGGGCGGGTCGCCCCGGTCTGCCAGGCGCCCGAGCAGAGCATCGGTCCGGTAGCACCCCAGCAGCCACTGGAGCCGGTCGTCCTGGTCCCGCAGGCAGACGCCGTCCACGTCGGGTCCCGGATCGGACGCGAGGAGGCGCGCCACACCGGCCTCCGCCCCCGGCAGGTCGCACGCGAGCAGCAGCGTCCACGGCGCATGGTCCGGCAGCGCCGCAAGCCCCGCGGCGACGGCCTCGACCGGACCGCCGAACGGAGGCTCCTCCCTCGTCAGAAGGACTCCGGGCGGTACGGGCCCGGGGCCGACCACGACGGTCCGCCGTGCGCCGCCGACGGCCGACAGGGCCACGTCGAGGAGTCGCCGACCGGCCACGACGAAGTCGGGCTTGCTCGGTGCGCCCAGTCGCGACCCCCTACCGCCGGCGAGCACGACGGCGTCGACGTCTCCGATCACAGCCACCTCACGCCGAGGAGGTCACCGGGCGCGACCTCAGTCGTCTCCTCCGCCACGACGGCGTACCCGTCGGCGAGTGCGAGCGAGGTGACGAGGTGCGAGCCTGAGCCTCCGCGGTGTGCCGGCGTGGCGACCAGCCGCCCGGCATCGTCCGTACAGAGCGTGACGGGGACGACTTGGCGCCGTCCGGCCGGAGACCGCCACGCCGCACCGGCCACACCCGTCAGCCAGGCGCCTGACGGGCGCCCGAGCAGCCGGTCGAGCATCGGCCGCACGAACAGGTCTGTGCTGATGACGGCAGAGACGGGGTTGCCGGGGAGACAGGCGACCGGCGTGCCCGCCCAGTGCCCCCACCCTTGGGGCTTGCCGGGCTGCACCCGTACGTGGCGGAACAGGCCGCCCGCACCGCTCATGACGTCACGCACCACGTCGTACGCGCCCACGCTCGCTCCACCGGTGAGCACGACGAGGTCGGAGTCCGGGGCCGCCTCGTCGAGCCAGGCGACGAGGGACTCGGCGCGGTCCTCGCACAGGTCCGTACGGACGACCTCCGCACCCAGGCGCACGAGCGTCGCGCCGACCGCCGGGCCGTTCGACTCGTAGATCTGTCCCCGCGCCAGCGCCCCTCCCCCTCGGACCAGCTCGTCGCCGGTCACGCAGACGGCCACCACCGGGCGGCGCCTGACGGCCACGTCGGTCTGGCCGGCGGCCGCGACCGCCCCTGCGATGCCGGGGGTCACGGTCGTACCGGCCCGCGCCACGACCTCGCCGGCGGCCACGTCCTCACCGGCGTGCCGCACGTGCGCCCCCGGGAGAGGTGGCTCGAGCACGACGATGACATCCCCGTCGCCACGGGTCTGCTCGACCGGTACGACGGTGTCGGCGAACGACGGCAGCGCCGCTCCCGTCATGATCCGTACGGTCTGGCCGGGGCCGGCGTAAGGGTCCGCGTCGCTCCCGGCCGGAACGTCACCCACGACCCGCAGCCTCACCGGCTTCGCCGCGACGTCCGCCCATCTCACGGCGTACCCGTCCATCGCGGAGTTGTCGAAGACCGGCACCGCTGTCGCGCTCCGCACGTCGGCCGCGAGGACCCGACCGAGGGCGAGCGTCAGGGAGAGAGTCTCCGTACGCGCGTCCGGCTCGACGAGGGACACCAGCTCCGACACGTACTCCTCGACGCTGAGCAGCTCACGCATCCCGCGGCACGCTGCTCTCGTCGGCGACGCTCCTCCGGCGCAGGATGACCCGGCATGTCGTGGGCTGCGCCCACGGCTCGACGGCGGTGACGTCCCAGGGCTGGTTCTCCCCGAGCACGCCACGCATGAGGCCGAGGTGCATCTGGCACACGATCTCGGGGTCCTCGCTCGCCAGCGGCCCGTACGGGCAGGGTCGGAGGTTCAGGACGGGGTCGGGCTCGCCGACGAGCTCCGGCTCGTAGCCGAGGGACGCCATGCCGTCGACGAGCCGCTCCAGGGGCTCCCGGTCCGGGTTCTCGGCGTCGAGCTCTGCCCTGAGGCTCTGGCCCCAGGCCGTGCCCGCGTCGAGAGCACGCTCGGGGCCGTCAGGAAGCCGGGCGGCGAAGTGGCGCACCATGACCTGGGCGAGGTTCTGGTACGAGGTGTCGCGGGTCAGGCCGGCGGCCCGGAACAGCACCTTCGGCCGGCCCGGCACCTCCCGGTGCTCGGTGTCGCGCACGACCAGCCCCGCTCCGGCGAGCGCATCGAGGTGGAACCGGGCAGTGTTCTGGTGGATCCCCACGGCTGAGGCGATCTCCTCGAGCGGCACCGGGACGTCAAGCGTTCGGAGGTGCTCGAGGACCTGTGCGCGCGTGGGGCCCAGACGCACGCTGCGACCGACGCTCATCTCGCCCTCCCGCTCAGGAATCGGACCCTACGCCCTCGGCCCTAGGGTTTCCACTAGAGAATGGTATCTACCGCCGGGTACGGTGGCCGCAAGACCCCTAGTGATCGTGGAGAGCCGCACATGTCGACCGTCATCGCGCAGCAGCTGAGGCTGCGCGACGGCCACAGACGTGTCGCTCGCGACCTCCGCGTCTCGCTCACCGACCGCTGCAACCTGCGGTGTGCGTACTGCATGCCCGCCGAGGGCCTGGCGTGGATCCCGGGACCGGACGTCCTCACCGACGCCGAGATCGTACGGCTCGTCGGGGTGGCCGTGACCCGGCTCGGGGTCCGGAAGGTCCGCTTCACCGGCGGGGAGCCCCTTCTGCGGCGAGGACTGGCCGGGATCGTCGCCGCCGTGGCGCGGTTCCGCACCGACGAGGGGGAACGTCCCGAGCTGTCCCTCACGACGAACGGCATCGGCCTCGACCGGCAGATCGCCGCACTCGCCGAGGCGGGGCTCGACCGCGTCAACGTCTCCCTCGACTCGCTGGACCGCGAGCGGTACGCCGCCCTCGCACGCAGGGACCGGCTCGGCGACGTCCTCAAGGGTCTGGAGGCCGTCGAGGCCGTGGGGCTTCGCCCGATCAAGGTCAACACCGTCGCGATGAGGGGCGCCAACGACGCCGACATCGTGCCCCTCGCCGAGTTCTGCCTGGCGCGCGGGTACGAGCTCCGCTTCATCGAGCACATGCCGCTCGGCCCTCAGCACGCGTGGGACCGGTCCTCCCTCATGCCCGGGTCCGAGATCCTCGCCCGGCTCTCCGAGAAGCTCGAGCTCACGCCGGCACCCGGGCGCGGGTCGTCCCCGTCCGAGGACTGGCTCGTCGCCGCCGGGCCGGACCACCCCGCCGGCCGCATCGGGGTGATCGCGTCCGTGACGGCGCCCTTCTGCGCCGCGTGCGACCGGACCCGCATCACCGCGGACGGCCAGGTCCGTACGTGCCTGTTCAGCCACACCGAGACGGACCTGCGGACGCCCCTGCGCGCCGGAGCCGACGACGCGGAGCTCGCCGCCCTGTGGGTGGGTGCGCACGCGACGAAGCCCAAGGGACACGGGATCGACGACGCCGGCTTCCACCAGCCGGAGCGGACCATGAGCGCGATCGGAGGATGACGATGGACATCGCCTACTACGCCGGTGCGGCCGACGCGGCCGGTACGGAGCAGGAGCACCTCGACACGCCCGGGCTCACGGCCGCTGATCTGGTCTCGTTGCTGGGCACACGGCACGACGGCCTGTCCGGCGTCCTGCGCTCGTGCTCGCTACTCGTCGACGGCGCTCCGGTGAAAGACCCGCTCACGATGATCCACAGCGAGGCCCGCGTCGACGTGCTCCCGCCCTTCGCCGGCGGCTAGGCGTTTTCACCAGAAGTCGAGTTTTATAGCCCGGCTTCGGTCTAGCATGCTGCGCATGACGACCCACCCGAAGCTGGACGACCCCGCGGCCCGTGCACTCCTGGCCCTCGGCAAGTACGTCACCAGGCGGGAGCAGACCGAGGACGGTCGCGCCGTCTTCCTCAAGGGCGGCCGCAAGGGCGACGTCTTCTACCGCGACCGCTGGAGCCACGACAAGGTCGTCCGCTCGACGCACGGGGTGAACTGCACGGGATCCTGCTCGTGGAAGGTCTACGTCAAGGACGGGATCATCACCTGGGAGTCGCAGCAGACCGACTATCCGACGACCGGTCCGGACCGCCCCGAGTACGAGCCCCGCGGCTGCCCCCGCGGCGCCGCGTTCTCGTGGTACACGTACTCCCCCACCCGTGTCCGCTACCCGTACGGACGCGGCGTGCTCGTCGAGGCGTACCGCGAGGCCAAGGCCCGGCTCGGTGACCCGGTCGCCGCGTTCGCCGAGATCTCGAGCAACCCCGAGACGCGCCGCACGTACCAGAAGGCACGCGGCAAGGGCGGCCTCGTGCGGATCAGCTGGAACGAGGCCATCGAGATCGCGGCCGCGAGCTACGTGAACACCATCAAGACGTACGGCCCCGACCGCTGCGTCTCGTTCTCCCCCATCCCCGCCATGTCGATGGTGTCCCACGCCATCGGCACGAGGTTCAACCACCTCATCGGCGGCGCGATGACGTCGTTCTACGACTGGTACGCGGACCTGCCGGTCGCGAGCCCGCAGGTCTTCGGCGACCAGACGGACGTGCCGGAGTCGGGTGACTGGTGGGACTCGACGTACCTCATGATGTGGGGCTCGAACGTCCCCGTCACGCGCACCCCGGACGCGCACTGGATGGCCGAGGTCCGCTACCGCGGCACCAAGGTCGTCACCGTCTCGCCGGACTACGCGGACAACGTGAAGTTCGCCGACGAGTGGCTGCCGGCGCAGGCCGGCACGGACGCCGCCCTCGCGATGGCCATGGGACACGTCATCCTCAAGGAGGGCTTCGTCGACCGCCAGGTGCCGTTCTTCACCGACTACGTGACGAAGTACACCGACCTCTCGATGCTCGTCACCCTCGTCGAGCACCCGGACGGCCACGGGTTGACCGCGGCCAAGTTCCTCACCGCCGCTGACCTGCCCGACCTGGCCGGTACGAGCGATGCAGCCTTCAAGACCGTGCTGTGGGACACGGCCACCGGCGGCCCCGCCGTCCCGAACGGCACCATGGGGCACCGGTACAACGAGGACGGCGTCGGCAAGTGGAACCTCGACCTGGGCGACCTGGCCCCTGCGCTCACCCTCGCCGGCGTCTCGGGTTCGGAGCCGACCGAGATCGCCCTCCCGTGCTTCGAGGACCCCAGGGGCACCGGGTCGATCCTGCGGCGCGGCGTACCGGCCGTACGGGTCGGCGACACGCTCGTCACGACCGTGCTCGACCTCATGCTCGCCCAGTACGGGGTGGGCCGGGACGGGCTCCCCGGCCAGTGGGCGTCCGGCTACGACGACGCGACGACCCCGTACACGCCCGCCTGGCAGGAGGAGATCACGAGCGTCCCGGCCGAGGCCTGCCTCCGCATCGCCCGGGAGTTCGCCAAGAACTCGGAAGACTCGAAGGGCCGGTCGATGATCATCATCGGGGCCGGCGTCTGCCACTGGTTCCACGCCGACGTCACGTACCGGGCGATCATGGCGCTGCTCATGCTCACCGGGTGCATCGGCCGCAACGGCGGCGGCTGGGCCCACTACGTGGGGCAGGAGAAGTGCCGCCCGATGACCGGCTGGTTCAACCTCGCGAACGCGCTCGACTGGTCGAGGCCGCCGCGGACGATGATCGGCACGGGCTACTGGTACATGCACACCGACCAGTGGCGTACGGACGGCTTCTCGGCCGACCTCGTCAAGTCGCCGCTCTCGACGGGCTCCCTCGACGGCCTGCACACCGCGGACGCCATGGCTCTGTCACACCGGCTCGGCTGGATGCCCTTCTACCCGCAGTTCGACCGGAACCCGCTCGACCTCGCCGACGAGGCGAAGGCGGCGGTGGAGCGCGGCGAGGCGGCGAGCGTCGGCGAGTGGGTGGCGGCGCAGCTGAAGTCCGGCGCGCTCACCACGGCTCTCGAGGACATCGACGCCCCGGCGAACTGGCCGCGCACGATGATCGTCTGGCGGTCCAACCTGTTCGGCTCGTCCGCGAAGGGCAACGAGTACTTCCTCAAGCACCTCCTCGGCACCGGCTCCAACCTCATGCCGAACGACCACGGGGCAGACGTCCACCCCAAGGTCGTGCGGTTCCGCGACGAGGCGCCCGAGGGCAAGCTCGACCTCCTCATCAGCGCGGACTTCCGCATGACGTCGACGACGCTGCTCAGCGACATCGTCTTCCCCGCCGCCACGTGGTACGAGAAGTTCGACCTGTCGAGCACGGACATGCACCCGTTCGTCCACGCCTTCACACCCGCGATCGACCCGCCGTGGGAGGCCAAGAGCGACTTCGACGTGTTCACCCTGCTCGCCAGGGCGATCGGCCACCTCGCGACGTCCCATCTCGGCACACGGAGCGACCTGGTCGCCGTCCCCATGCAGCACGACACGCCCGGCCAGATCAGCCAGCCGGGCGGCCACGTGCCGGACTGGCGCGGTACGGACCTGCCGGCGGTGCCGGGGAAGAACCTGCCGGCGCTCATGGTCGTCGAGCGGGACTACACCGCGATCGCCGACAAGCTCGCGACGGTCGGTCCTCTCGCCGACCGGCTGGGGTTCACCGTGAAGAACATCACCTACGACATGTCGGGGCCGGTCGAACGCCTCGGCAAGCTGCACGGGGTCATGAGCAGCGGGGCCGGAGCCGGACGTCCCGCCATCGACACCGATGCCCGCCTCGCCGAGGCGATCCTCGCCTGCTCGGGCACGACGAACGGCGCGGTGGCCACTCAGGGCTTCCACGACCTCGAGCGCAAGACCGGCCGGAAGCTGGCCGACCTCTCGGAGGGCCAGGAGGAACGGCACATCACGTTCGCCCAGACCCAGGCCTCGCCGCAGCCGGTGATCACGTCGCCCGAGTGGTCCGGCTCGGAGACGGGCGGCCGGCGGTACGCGGCGTTCACGATCAACACCGAGCGCCTCAAGCCCTGGCACACCCTCTCGGGGCGGATGCACTTCTTCCTCGACCACGACTGGATGATCGACGCGGGCGAGCAGCTGCCCACGTACAGGCCGCCGCTCGACATGAGCCACGCCTACGGCGAGCCCGAGCTCGGCCCCGGCGGCGAGAAGTCGATCACGGTGCGCTACCTCACGGTCCACAACAAGTGGTCGATCCACTCCGAGTACCAGGACAACCTCTTCATGCTGAGCCTCGGCAGAGGCGGCCCTCAAGCCTGGCTCAGCGTGGGGGACGCCGCGACGATCGGCGTCTCCGACAACGACTGGATCGAGCTGACCAGCGCGAACGGCGTCTTCGTCGCCAGGGCTGTCGTGACGAGCAAGCTGCCCGACGGCATCTGCTACGTGCAGCACGCCCAGGAGCGGACGATCGACGTCCCGAAGTCGGAGGCCACCGGCAAGCGCGGCGGCATCCACAACTCGGTGACGCGCATCCTCATGAAGCCGACCCATCTCATCGGCGCCTACGCGCACCAGTCGTACGCGTTCAACTACCTCGGCCCCAGCGGTGTCCAGCGCGACATCGTCTCGACCGTCCGCAGGCGTTCCCAGGAGGTGTCGTACTGATGGCCGCGAGGAAGCCGAAGCGTGTCATGGCCCAGGTCGGCATGGTCATGAACCTCGACAAGTGCATCGGGTGCCACACGTGCTCGGTGACGTGCAAGCAGGCGTGGACGAACCGCGCGGGCACCGAGTACGTGTGGTTCAACAACGTGGAGACTCGTCCCGGACAGGGCTACCCGCGCCGGTACGAGGACCAGGAGCGCTGGCGGGGCGGCTGGGTCCGGACCAGGTCCGGCGGCCTCAAGCTGCGGTCGGGTGGCCGCTTCCAGAAGCTGCTCAGCATCTTCGCGTCCCCGGTGCAGCCGGAGCTGGCCGACTACTACGAGCCCTGGACGTACGACTACCAGAGCCTCGTCTCGGCGCCTCTGGGCGACGACTTCCCGGTCGCGAGGCCCAAGTCGCTCATCACGGGCGAGGACACGAAGATCACCTGGTCCGCGAACTGGGACGACTCGCTCGGCGGTGTCGAGGCGACGTACGAGTCCGACCCGATCCTCGCCAAGCTCCGCGCCGAGGCGAACGAGCAGCTGCGCCTGGAGTACGAGAAGAGCTTCATGTTCTTCCTGCCGAGGATCTGCGAGCACTGCCTCAACCCGTCGTGCATGGCGTCGTGCCCCTCGGGCGCGATCTACAAGCGCGCCGAGGACGGGATCGTGCTCGTCGACCAGGACCGCTGCCGCGGCTGGCGGCAGTGCATCACCGGCTGCCCGTACAAGAAGATGTACTTCAACCACCGCTCCGGCAAGGCCGAGAAGTGCACGTTCTGCTACCCCCGCATCGAGGTGGGCCTGCCGACCGTGTGCTCGGAGACGTGCGTCGGCCGGCTGCGGTACCTCGGGATCATCCTGTACGACCCCGACCAGGTCACGGAGGCCGCCTGCGCCGACGACAAGGACCTGTACGAGTCGCAGCTCGACCTCATGCTCGACCCGTACGACCCCGAGGTCATCGCGCTCGCCCGCGAGGGGGGCATGCCGGAGGACTGGATCGAGGCGGCGCAGAGGTCTCCGATCTACGCGCTCATCAAACACTTCCGTGTGGCGCTGCCCCTGCACCCGGAGTACCGCACCATGCCGATGGTCTGGTACATCCCGCCGCTGTCCCCCGTCGTCGACCTCCTCCAGCGGCAGGGCCACGACGCCGAGGCGGCCGGGAACCTGTTCGGCGCGATCGACGCGCTGCGCATCCCGGTGAGCTACCTCGCCGAGCTGTTCACGGCGGGCGACACGGACGTCGTCACGGGCGTGCTGCAGAAGCTCGCGGCCATGCGCTCGTACATGCGGGGCGTGACGATGGGGACGGGCCGCGACCCCGAGCTGGCCGCCGCCGTCGGGATGACGCCCGAGGCGATGGAGCAGATGTACCGGCTGCTGGCGATCGCGAAGTACGCCGACCGGTACGTCATCCCGGCCGCGCACCGCGAGGAGGCCCACAACCTCGAGGAGATCGGCTGCTCGCTGGACTTCGAGGGCGGACCCGGCATGTACGAGTCGGGGCCGTTCGGCGAGGCGTCCGGCCGGCCGGTACCGGTGGCCATCGAGACGTACACAGCGCTCAAGGAGCGCCAGCAGGCCGACACCGCGGCGTCCGCCGAGGCGCTCGAGCACCGGGTCGGCATGCTCAACTGGGACGCCAACGAGGAGACGACGTGATGAAGGTCCTGTCCCGACGCCGTACCAGGGCGAACGCGAAGGCGATCCCCGAGGATCCGCGGCTCGTCCTGCAGGCGGCATCGCTCGTGCTCGCCTACCCCGACGAGCAGCTGCTCGCGAACCTCGACACCATCGAGGCGGCCCTCGCCGGCACGAGCGCGTACGAGCAGTTCCTGCCCGTCCTCACCCACCTCCGCGAGGGGCGCCCGGGAGACGAGGTCGACCCCCGCACCCTGCTCGCCCGGCTGCAGGCGTTCCACGTCGCCGAGTTCGACCTGTCCCGCAAGCACGCGCTGCACCTGAGCTACTGGACCGACGGCGACACCCGCCGCCGGGGCGCCTCGCTCGTCGAGCTCCAGCAGGCGTACCGGGACTCCGACCTCGACATCGACCTGCGGGGCGAGCTGCCGGACTACCTGCCCGTGATGCTCGAGTTCGCGGCCGCCTCCCCGGACGGCGGGCTGGCGCTGCTCCAGCGGTTCCGCGCCAGCCTCGAGCTCATCCGGCTGGCCCTCGTCGCGGACGACCTTCCGCACGCGGGCGTCCTCGCCGCCGTGTGCGACTGCCTGCCGGGCGAGTCGGCGCAGACGCGGGCCGAGGTCCAGGCACGCTTCGGAACACCCCAGCCGGTCGAGTTCGTCGGCCTCAGCGAGACGGCGAGGTCCTGACATGAACGCCCTCGACGTCCTGCTCTGGGGAGCGCTCCCGTACGTGGTCCTGCTCGTCCTCGTCGGCGGGACGATCTGGCGCTACCGGTACGACCAGTTCGGCTGGACCACGCGCTCCTCGCAGCTGTACGAGTCGCGGATCCTCCGCATCGCGTCGCCCATGTTCCACTACGGCCTGCTGGTCGTGCTCCTGGGACACCTGGCCGGCCTGCTCGTCCCGAAGGCCTGGACCGACCTCGTCATCAGCCAGGAGGGCTACCACCTCATGGCCCTGACAGCGGGCACGATCGCCGGCGTCGCCACGCTCGTGGGCATCGTCCTGCTCATCTACCGCCGCCGGACGACGGGTCCGGTCTTCCTCGCCACGACGAAGAACGACAAGCTCATGTACGTCGTGCTCGTGGCGGCGATCGTGTTCGGCATGATCGCCACGCTCACCGGAAGCCACACGCCGTCGGGCGTCGAGGTGAACTACCGGGAGACGGTGTCGATCTGGTTCCGCTCGCTCATCATCCTCCAGCCGGACATCGCCGCGATGGCCGCGTCGACGTGGCAGTTCAAGGTGCACATCCTCGTCGGCTTCGCGCTCTTCGCGCTCGTGCCGTTCAGCCGGCTCGTCCACGCCTTCACGGCGCCGGTGCACTACCTGTTCCGCCCGTACATCGTCTACCGGAGCCGCGACGAGGTCGCGCCGGCCGCCTCCCGCAGCCGCGTCCGCGGCTGGGACCCGGTCGGCACGCTGGACCGTGAGCGGGGACGCCGATGACCTCTGCCGGCGACCTGGTCTTCCCCAGCCCTTCTCAGAAGGGGCGATCGCTCCAGCTCGCCGACCACGTCCCCACCGACCACACATAAGTCCTGGAAGGACCCGCATGAGTACCATCCCCGCCCCTGCTCGGTCATCGGAGTGGCTGACCGACTGGGACCCCGAGAACGAGGCCACCTGGAACTCCTCGCTCGCCTGGCGCACCCTCACCATCACGACGTTCACGCTCGTCATGTGCTTCGTCGCGTGGTTCCTGCCCAGCGCCCTCGTGCCGAAGCTCAACGCGCTGGGCTACTCCTGGACCAAGGACCAGCTGTACTGGCTGGCCGCGATCCCGGGCCTCTCCGGCGGCCTGCTCAGGATCGTGTGGATGGTCGTCCCGCCGATCCTCGGCACGCGCAAGATGGTGGCGCTCACCACGCTGCTGCTGTTCTTCCCGGTGCTGGGCTGGGGCGTCCGGGTCCAGAGCCCCACGGCGCCGTACTGGGAGCTGCTCACCCTCGCGTTCCTGGCCGGGATCGGCGGCGGTGCGTTCTCCGGCTTCATGCCGAGCACGTCGTACTTCTTCCCCCGCAAGCGCCAGGGCACGGCCCTCGGCCTTCAGGCGGGCATCGGCAACTTCGGCGTCTCGCTCGTCCAGCTGGCCACGCCGTGGCTCGTGGGCTTCGGGATGTTCGGCTTCCTCGGCGCCTCGCAGCACATGAAGGTCGCCGGGAAGCCCGACGTGACGGTCTGGTACCAGAACGCCGCGTTCTTCTACATCCCGTTCATCATCGTCGGCGCGATCATCGCGTGGCTCTGGCTGAAGTCCGTGCCGGTCAAGGCGAACATCCGCCAGCAGTTCGACATCTTCCGCAACCAGGACACGTGGTGGATGACGCTGCTCTACATCATGACCTTCGGCACGTTCTCGGGCCTGTCCGCCCAGTTCGGCCTGCTCATGGCCAACCTGTACGGGACGGGCAACAGCGCCATCGTGTCGGGAACCGGTGCGGCGGCGAAGATGCTCATCGCCGGCTACACCGTGCCCGACCCCGTGAAGTACGTCTTCCTCGGCCCGCTGGTCGGGGCCGGGGCGCGCGTGCTCTTCGCCCCGCTGACGGACCGGATGGGGGGCGCGATCTGGACCCTCGTCTCCGGCGTCGGGCTCGCCGGAACGGTTGCCTGGACCATCCCCTCCCTCGTGCCGGACACGTCGAGCGCGGCCGCGTTGCAGGGCGGCTTCGACCACTTCCTGTGGGGCATGCTCGCGATCTTCCTGTTCACCGGGATCGGCAATGCGGCGACGTTCAAGCAGATGCCGATGATCTTCGAGCGACGGCAAGCGGGTGGCGTCATCGGCTGGACGAGCGCGATCGCCGCGTTCGGGCCGTTCCTGTTCGGCGTCGGGCTCACCCTCATGCCGGCTCAGGTCTTCTACGCGATCGGGGTCGCCTGGGCGGTCATGTGCGTCGTCATCACGTGGGTGCGGTACGCACGTCCGGGAGCACCGAAGAAGTCGTGAGCGAACCGGACGAGACGCTCGAGGACCTGGGGCCGCACGGCTCCACGCCT
>DASSQF010000170.1:0-2028 GCA_035702685.1 Propionibacteriaceae bacterium | reverse complement strand
ACAGTCGCAGGGCCTGCCGGGCCTCCTGCGCCGGGAGCCCGTCGCGCCGAGCACGCGGTACGCCGGCGGTGTCCTCGTCTCCCTGGCCGCCGTCAACCGTGTCAGGGACGCCGCCGGCGTCACCACGCACGACGTCCTGCTGGCCCTCGTCACAGCCGGGCTGCGCCAGTGGCAGACACAGCTCGGTGACGAGCCGAGCGACGTCGTCGCGCTCGTGCCTCTCGCCGTCCACGAGCGCGGCAGGGTGCCGTCTGCGATCGGCTGTGCCGTCGCGCCGCAGTACGTCATGCTCCCTGCGCGCAACGCGTCCCCGCAGGGCCGCATGGACCAGATCGCCTCGCTCACGCGTACGCGCATCGACTCAGGGGCCACCGTCGGGGCTGACCGGCTGACGCGGCTGGCCGGCTTCGCTCCGGCGACCATCCACGCCGTCGCCGGTCGTACGGTCACCTCGGGGCGGGACCACGACCTGTACGTGGGCAATGCGCCGGGCCCGAGGACTCCCCGCTGGTTCGGCGAATGGCAGCTCCACTCGAGCTACCCGGTGCTCGGGCTCGCCGACTCGGAGGACGTCACGGTGTGCATCACGACGTACAACGGGCGTGCCGGGATCGGTGTGGCCGCGGCCGCTCCCGTACCCGCCTTCGTCGAGGGCGTGACGAGCGAGCTGGCGCGCCTGGACGGCGGTCGTCGATGACGCCGGTCCTCGTGCCGGTCTCGCGACAGCAGCTGGACCGCGTCCGCAGCGAGCCGCTCCCCGGTCCGGTCAGGGGCTTCGCCGTGACCTCGGCACTGTGCTCCACGTTCGGGCTCGGCCCGGGCGACGAGGAGGAGGCGGACCGTACCGCCCTGCTGCTCGCGGGCCTGTCCGCGCTCCTGGAGCACGGGGCGCGCCTGGCCCTCGTCGTCGAGGAGCAGGCGCCTGACACGGGGGATCCCTTCGGGGAGGTGAGCCTCCCGCAGGTCCGATGGAGCGACGTGAGCGCGATCTTCGCGGACGGACCGGAGGCGCAGAGCGCGGTGAGTGCGGCCGTCCGTGGCGTCGAGGGACTCGACCTGGACGCGGCGTGGGACACCGACGAGGCGCAGGCGCTCATGGCCGAGCACGACCTGCTCTGGTACGGGCCGGAGGAGGCGGACGCCCTCCTGGGCACGTGAGTCCTGGTCTTCTCATGCACCGTGAGCAACACTGTGCGACATGCCACGATCGATCTGGAAGGGCGCCATCTCCTTCGGCCTGGTGACGATTCCCGTCAAGGTCTATGGAGCCGTGGAGGAGAAGGACCAGAGCTTCAGGCAGGTGCACGCGAAGGACGGCGGCCGCATCCGGCAGAAGCGCGTCTGCGAGAAGTGCGGCCAGGAGGTGGAGTACGCCGACGTGGCCAAGGGCTACGAGGCGGCGGACGGGCGCATGGCCATCCTCAGCAAGGAGGACTTCGACAACCTGCCGCTCGCCACGACGAAGGCGGTGGAGGTGGTCCAGTTCGTCGAAGCGAGCGAGATCGACCCCATCGCCTTCGACAAGCCGTACTACCTCGAGGCGGAGGCGACGGGCCAGAAGCCGTACGTGCTGCTGCGGAACGCCCTCAAGGAGTCGGGCAAGGTCGCGGTCGTCAAGGTGGCGCTGCGCTCCCGGGAGGCGCTGGCGGTCCTGCGGGTGGCGGGCGATGTCATGGTGATGCAGACGATGCTCTGGCCGGACGAGGTGCGCGATGCGTCGTTCGCCGCGCCGCCGGGGGACATCAAGGTCTCCAAGGCTGAGATCGGCATGGCGACGATGTTCATCGACCAGATGACCGGTGACTTCACGGCCAGCGACTACACCGACTCGTACCGGGAGGCCCTGGAGACCGTGGTCGCCTCGAAGCTGGACGGCGTGGAGATCCCCGCCTCGGAGGAGGCTCCCGCCGGCGAGACCAACGTCGTCGACCTGGTCGCGGCGCTGCGCGCCTCCGTCGAGGCGGCCAAGGCGCGACGTGCCGAGGAGCAGAAGAAGACGAAGGCGAGCTGATCGTCCGGGTTCGTCTC
>DASSQF010000169.1:0-3586 GCA_035702685.1 Propionibacteriaceae bacterium | reverse complement strand
TCCGCTACCACGACGGTCGGCCGGGGATCATCGAAGGGCTGCTCTCTCGCGGCGACCGCCGGGTCGGGCGGGTCATCGAGGCTGTCTACCGCGACGGCGGCGTCTTCGACGGCTGGAGCGAGCACTTCTCGTACGAGCGGTGGGCACGCTGCGCGGCTGAGGAGCTGGCCCCGTACGGCGTGGACCTCGACTGGTACACGACGCGGGAGCGCGACGAGCTCGAGGTCCTTCCGTGGGACCACCTCGACTCCGGGCTCGACCGTGACTGGCTGTGGGAGGACTGGCAGGACGCGCTCGACGAGAGCACCGTCGACGACTGCCGGTGGACGCCCTGCTACGACTGCGGGGTGTGCCCCCAGATGGACACCGCCATCGAGATCGGCCCCACCGGTCGCACGCTCCTACCGCTCACGGTGGTGCGCCGCCCGGGTCTCGGCGGCTGAGCCTCGCCGACGCGGGCGGCCTCGTCTCGCCACCCACCGCGGTCGTTCCGCCGCTCAGGGTGCTGCGGTAGTTTCCCGCTCGTGAGCACTGAACCCACGAGCCAGGCCAAGGTCGTCCTCGGTATCGACGTCGGCGGAACCGCCACCAACTCCACGGTCCTCGACGAGCACGGACACTTCCTCGTCGACGGCATGGTCGAGGTCCCCAGCCGCGTGACGGACGGACCCGCGGCAGCCCTCGAGGCGGTCGCCGACGTGATCGCCCTGGTGCTCGAGAAGACCGGGGTCAGCCGCGACCGCGTCCTCGCCGTCGGCCTCGACACGCCCGGCCCGGCCAACGCCACCGGCGTCATCTCGTCGCTGGGCGCCACGAACTTCTCGGACAAGGAGTGGTGGGGCTACGACTTCCGCGGCGGCGTCGAGAGCCACATCGGCCTTCCGGTCGTCTACAACAACGACGGCAACGCCGCTGCCCTGTACGCGCACCGCCACCTGTTCGGCGAGCACCAGTACCAGCGGTCCTCGGTGTCGGCGATCGTCGGCACGGGCCTCGGCGGCGGCGTCATCGAGATGGGCGAGGTCGTGAAGGGCGCCGCGGGGATGGCGGGGGAGCTGGGGCACATCCGGATCCCGATGGGCGATCTGCTCGTCGAGGGCCAGCCCGTGCCCCAGTGCAACTGCGGCCTGTACGGAGACGTCGAGAGCATCGCCTCTCTCACCGGCATCCGGAAGAGCCTGCTGCCGTTCTGGCTGACGCAGTACCCGGACCACCCGCTGCACGACATGCCGATCGACCAGGCCGCGAAGGCTGTCCGGGGCTACGGCGTCGACGGCGACGAGATGGCGCTCAAGATCTTCGACCAGCAGGCGCACGCCCTGGGCGAGCTGTTCATGATCGCCTCCAACTTCACCGATCCCCACGCGTACCTCGTCGGCGGCGGCGTCATCGAGGCCGCCCCTCACTTCCGTGACTGGTTCCTCGACCGCGTCCGTGCGCACACGCCGTTGCGCGCCGAGTCCGCCGCGGTCGCCCAGTTCGCGCTCGTCACCGACCTCGACATGGCGGGAGCCCGCGGGGCGGCCCTGGCCGCGCTGCACGCGATCTGAGGACCCGCCCCCGGGGAGAGCCGCGGGGGCGACCGTACGGGACAGGCTCAGACGAGGAGCGGCGCGAGCGTCTCGTGGATCCTCGTGAGGGCTGCGGAGTCGGCCTTCGCACCGAGCGCGCGCAGGGCCAGCAGGGCGGCCCCGGCGGTCCCGTCGTGGGCGCGCAGGCAGCGTCCGGGGTAGCGGGCCCGGATCCCGTCGCTCAGCGGACCGCCGTCGTACAGCAGCCCTCCGGCGAGGACGATCGGGCAGTCGTCCTCTCGGATCAGCGACCCGCACGACGTGAGCAGACCGTCGAGCGCGGCGTCGAGGATGCGCCGAGCGACGGTGTCGCCGCCGGCCGCGGCGCGGAACGCCAGGGGTGCGTACTCGGCGCACTCGACGGGCCGTCGCCCGTACACGCGGCGCATGACCTTCCAGACCTCCGGGCGTCGTACGTCCTCGTCGGGAAGCGACTCGTCCTCGACGAGGGCCATCACGAGCGGGGTGAGTGCGGTGGCCGGTCCGCGACCCTCGAGGTCGGCCGCGGCTGCACGGACGACCCGATGGCCGATCCAGAAGCCCGATCCCTCGTCGCCGAGCAGCCACCCGATCCCGTCGCTCAGGCCGTCGAGCTCGCCGTCGACGATGCGCGCCGAGATCGCCCCCGTACCTGACAGCACGAGGTAGCCCGTCGGTACAGCGGTGGCGGAGAAGTAGGCGCTCATCACGTCGCCCGCGACCTGGACGGAGGTGTGGACTCCGGCCTCGGCGAGGGCAGTAGCGACGGGGGAGCCGCTCTCGTGGCCCAGGCCGCCCGCCAGGGTGAGCATGACGAGGTCCGGCGTGATGCCCGACTGCCCGACCGCACCCAGCGTCGCGATGACCTGGTTGGACACGGCCAGCTTCTGGCCTGCGGAGGTCGGGTTCCCGGCACCCGCGCGGCCGTAGCCCAGGCACCTGCCCGTCTCGTCGAGGAGGACCGCTCGTGTCGCCGTCCCGCCGGCGTCGATGCCGATCACGTGCCGCATGTCGCCGTTCCCCTGCCCAGTAAGGGTGTAGTAGACCAGTCCCAGGGACACTACCTGCACCCAACCTGCGAAAGGGGCACCATGGCCGACACGTACCAGGCGTTTTCCGATGAGGTGACCAAGCGCTTGCCGGTCCTCGTCGAGTCGGCCAGGACGGGTGAGATCGCGCGGGCCGTGGAGCTGCTCACAGACGCCGTCGCGAACAACGGCGTGATCCGGGCTTTCGGCACGGGCCATTCCGAGGCGTTCGCCATGGAGGTCGCCGGGCGCGCCGGCGGACTCATCCCCACGTCCCGGCTCGCGCTGCGCGACGTCGTCCTGTACGGGACGCACGAGGTCGCCGAGCTCGCCGACCCCACGCTCGAGCGCGACCCCAAGCTCTCCCAGGAGCTGTTCGACCTGCACCACCGCCACCCGGAGGACATCTACATCATCGCGTCGAACTCGGGCGTCAACGGCTCGATCGTCGGCGTCGCCGAGCAGGTCAAGGAGCACGGGCACAAGCTCATCGCCGTGACGAGCCTCGACCACACGATGAAGGTGACGTCGAAGCACCCCTCCGGCAAGAGGCTCATGGACTTCGCGGACGTGACGATCGACAACCTCGCCCCGTACGGCGACTCGACGCTGACCCTTTCCTCGGGTCTCGTCATGGGCGCGATCTCGTCCATCACCGCGGCGTTCATCGCGCAGCTCCTGACGCTCGGCGTGGCCGAGAGCCTCAGTGCTCGCGGGATCACGCCGCCTGTCTACATCTCCGCGAACGTTCCTGGCGGGGACGAGCACAACAATGCGCTGAAGGAGGCCTACGCCGGCCGTCTTCGTGTGGATGGCTAGGGGTTTCAGGTCAGCGGTCGGCGGCGTGAGGAATTCCAGCCAGGACGGCGACCGGGGCTTGCATCGTTTCGGTAACGACTGCTTTCGCCTCCCTTGCCAGCCCCATTCGCCGGGATAGATTCCGCCGCATGAGGTATCGCCTCTACCGGTCGCCATGGAACAGCGAAGTTCGATCGTCGCCGGTGGCCC
>DASSQF010000168.1:0-2009 GCA_035702685.1 Propionibacteriaceae bacterium | reverse complement strand
TTCATGTCGACGCGGACCGAGAAGCCGCAGCTCTTTCTGCTCCCGCTCGACGGCGGCGAGCCGCGCAAGCTGACGGATCTCGCGCAGGGCGTCGGCGGCGGTCCGGTCTGGTCTCGCGACGGAAAGATCGCCTTCACTGCGGGCCCGCAGGAAGAGCCGCGCAAGCCCGATCGCCCCTATCGCATCACCCGGACCGTGTGGCGCTTCGACGAGATCGGGGTCATCGACGATGCGGTCCAGGACATCTACGTCCTCGACCCAACCGGCGAAGAGGCCGAGCCGCGGAGGCTGACGGAGGACCGCTTCATGAACTCGCAGCCGAAGTGGGGCGCCGACGGGCAGTCGCTCGTCTATGTCGCCTCACATGATCCCGACTCGTACGAGCTGACGTCGAGGCTGCGCCAGGTCGACCTCGGGGGCATCGTCAACGACCTCACGGAGCCTGACGGCTTCATCGTCTCCCATGCGCCGCTGGGCGACGGCCGCGTCGCGTATGTCGTCGACTTCGAGCGCGAGAAGGCGGTCGGGGCCCGGGCGTCGCTCTACGTCCTCGATCCTGCGACCGGGACGCGCACGGCCCGTGGCGCGGAGATCGAAGGCCATATCGAAGGCGGCATCCAGGGCGACAATCCGGGGACGCGATTGGGGCTCGGCCAGCTGCTGCTCGTCGACGGAGAACGCGAGGCCGTGGTGAGCGTGCAGACCGGCGGCGAGATCGCTCTCGTGCGTGTCGCTCTGGAGGGCGACGAGCTCCACACCGTCGTGGCCGGCGGGCTCCGGGTCTGCAACTCCGTCACCGTCAGGGGTCAGAAGCTTCTCTTCGGCGCATTCGGGTTCACGGAGCCGGGAGACCTCTACCTCGCCGACCTCGAGACGGGAGACGAGCGACGCCTCACCCGCCTCAACGACGAGGTGCTCGCAGAGCTCGCGCTCCCCTCGGTCGTCCCGTTGGAGATCACGGGCGTCGACGGGGCACGCGTCGAAGGCTGGTTCGTCCAACCGGCCGACGCGGACGGGCCGCTACCGACCGTCCTCAACATCCACGGCGGCCCTCACGCCGGCTGGGGCGCCCACTTCAACCTCGACAACCTGCTGTTCGTCGGCGCGGGATACGGCGTCCTGCTCGTCAACCATCGGGCGTCGACCGGGTACGGCGACGCGTTCGCCACTGCGATCAGAGGCGACTGGGGGAACCTCGACTACGCCGACCTGATGGCGGGCGTCGATCACGCGATCGAGGAGGAGCTGGCGGACCCGGACAGGCTCGGTGTGTGCGGCATCTCGGGTGGCGGCAACCTGACCGGCTGGATCATCGGGCACACCGACCGATTCAAGGCGGCCTGCCCGGAGAACCCCGTCTTCAACTGGTTCTCGATGTACGGCACGAGCGACGTCGGAGCCGACTTCAGCGTCCGCGAGCTCGGCGGCACGCCGTACGAGGTCGAAGACATCTACCGCCGCTGCTCCCCGATCACCTATGCGCACCACTGCACGACGCCGACGCTGTTCCTGCAGCACGAGGACGACAACCGGTGTCCCCCTGAGCAGACCGAGCAGTTCTTCACCGTCCTGCGGGTCAACGGAGTGCCGGCGGAGATGCTCCGTTTCCCGAACACGCCGCACGGCGGATCGGTACGCGGCCCGATCGGCCACCGGCGTGCCCAGAACGAAGCGCTGCTCGATTGGATGGGCCGCTACGTCCCTGGTGTTGAGACAGAGACAGAAACGAAAGAGACGGTGGCAGCTCCCGCCTAGAGCTACTCGAACGTCAGGACACTCGAGCGAGTCGCTCGGCGAACTCCGGATCCTCGGCGCAGAGACGATCGACCTCGGCTCGGTCCACGGCGATGACGACGCCGTAGGTCAAGGCGCGGACGCGTGCCGTGCGGGTGCCGTCTTCGGAGAGGAGCGCCCGCTCGCCGACCACCGAGCCGGGGCCGAGCTCGCGCGTGCCCTCGGGGGCCTCTACGAGGATGTGCCCTTCGCGCACCACGTAGAGACCCGTGCCG